>JAZQKT010000050.1:0-14772 GCA_045542295.1 Acutalibacteraceae bacterium | reverse complement strand
CGCGGCGAAGCGAGGTCACAATTCTTACCTGCTCTTCGCAGTCATCTTCCTCAACATAATAGGTTACCGTATCGAACAGTCCTACCTTATTTTCATCACTTGAGGTATCAATTATAACGGCGGTTTTAATCATATTACGCAGGTATCTGATACGGCTTTCATTTTTTCCGCGTTCACGCTTTGCTGCGTGATACTCCGCATTTTCAGAAAGGTCGCCAAAGCTTCGGGTAAATTTTACCTCTTCCAGAATCTGCGGTCTTACCTTGGTTATGCGGTATTCAAGCTCTTCCTTCATTTTATCAATATCAACCTGCGTCAATTCATCAAACATCTAACCCACCGACCTTTCAATTGAAAATTTAAAAATCAATGCGGCTGTCCTTTCGGGCAACCGCATTAATCTATCTGATTTCTTAATTTAACTTAAATTAGATTTCAGCGAAGTACTTAATTGTACGAACCATCTGGCTGGTGTAGCTGTTCTCGTTATCATACCAAGAAACAACCTGTACCTGATAGGTATCATCGTCAATCTTTGTAACCATTGTCTGGGTAGCATCAAAGAGTGAACCGTAAGTGATACCGATAATATCAGAAGAAACGAGCTCTTCTTCGGTGTAGCCGAAGGAAGCAGAAGAAGCAGCCTTCATAGCAGCATTGATGCCTTCCTTGGTAATGTCCTTACCCTTAACAACTGCAACAAGAATTGTTGTAGAGCCTGTGGGAACAGGAACACGCTGTGCAGAACCGATAAGCTTACCGTTAAGCTCAGGAATTACAAGACCGATAGCCTTTGCAGCACCTGTAGAGTTAGGAACGATATTGCAAGCAGCAGCACGTGCACGACGAAGGTCACCCTTTCTGTGAGGACCGTCAAGTACCATCTGATCGCCTGTCCAAGCGTGAACAGTTGTCATGATACCGCTTTGGATGGGAGCATACTTGTTTAAAGTATCAGCCATAGGAGCCAAGCAGTTTGTTGTGCAAGATGCAGCAGAAATGATAGTATCATTAGCATCAAGAGTATTTTCGTTTACGCTGTAAACAATAGTCTTAAGGTCAGAACCTGCAGGAGCAGAAATTACAACCTTTTTAGCACCGGCATCAATGTGAGCCTGTGACTTTTCTTTTGAGCAGTAGAAACCTGTACACTCAAGAACAACGTCTACGCCGATTTCACCCCAAGGAAGATCCTTAGCATCCTTTTCAGCGTAAATTTTGATGGTCTTTCCATCAACAGTGATGCTATCCTCACCTGCAACTACTGTATCTGCAAGAGCATATCTACCCTGAGCAGAGTCATACTTTAATAAGTGAGCGAGCATCTTAGGGCTGGTAAGATCGTTAATAGCAACAACCTCATAACCCTCAGCACCGAACATTTGACGGAAAGCCAAACGACCGATACGGCCAAAACCATTAATAGCAACTTTAACCATTGGAATTACCTCCTAATATTTTTCTTTACATATTCTACCCTATTTCGCACAATATTTCAAGTCATTTGTTTAATTTTTAACATTATTTTTAATTTTTAGATATTTTGGCATAATAATTTTACAAAACAAGAGGTGACAATTTGATATTTTTGCCAAATAAATTTGAGCTTTATATAAGTTTACTCCGAAATACCTTGCAAGTTTTAATATTAAAAAACGGGATCAAGCCAAAGTATTTAAAAAATCTTAAAAAAATTCATATAGCCGAAGCCCTTTTTACTAATCACACCGAGCCTACAAACATTAAAGACTTTTCAATTGAAATTTTAAAGGCAGTATTTTTAAAAAAGCTTGATACTGGAGCGGATTTTAAGTTTTCGGTTGACCGAGTAGGCACATTTTTAATAAACCGCAAGCTTTTTGCATCACTTCTGCTGACCGTTTCAATAAGCGCCGACAATGTTGCTGTAAAAAATTTTAAAAATAAAATTTTGATCAGTTTCAAGGAAAATTGCACCGCAAATCTTGAAAAGCATTTGAAAAAGCTTAACGGATACTCAATAAAGGAAATCAAAGGAAATACAAATTATATTTTGATAAGTCCTCAAAAAACCGATAAAGAGCCCCGAAGCAACGAAAAGGATTGGGAATATATTCTCAATCCTTTATCGGTGGTTAATATTTATTTAAATTAACCTTCAAAAAAGTAGACTTTATAAAAATTTTGGTGTATAATTTTAAAAAAGCTTTATTGGAAGTGGTAGTTGTGAAAAATTTGCATCCCAGGTATATGTGTTTTCCTTCTGTTGTTGAGGTCGGCAAGGAAACAAAGGTTATTATAAAACCTCGTGATATAAGCCGATATTTCAAAGCTGATAAGGAATATGAGCTTAGGATTATCGGTTTCAGAGATGATATGCCAAGCTATATTTCACCTAAAATCCCAAAATGCGATTTTACTGTTTCAGGCGGTTGCCTGGTGTTTAATTACACATTTGAAAGCGAACAGGAATATTCCATTCGTTTTTGCGAAACAGGAGCAAAAGAAACCCGAATTTCGCTATATGCGGTAGAAAGTGATTTATATAATCTTCGCGCTTTAAAGGGTGATTTTCATTCCCACAGCTATTATTCAGACGGAGTTGACGGTCTCGCAATGACCCCTGCCGACTACCGCGAAGAAGGCTTTGACTTTTTCTCGCTTACCGACCATAACCGAATGTACACTTCAAAGATGGCGGCAAAGCTTTACGAAGACGTTCCGATTGCACTTAACATAATAAACGGTGAAGAGGTTCATACACCGGGGTCTGCCCTACACATTGTTCACATTGGCGGTAATTACAGCGTTTGTGACAAATATATAAAACACTATGAGGAATATGAACGCGAGGTTGAGAAAATAGAAAAAACGCTCACCCATATACCCGAGCAATACCGCAAAAGAACTGCAATGGCACATTGGGCTTGTGAAGAAATCCACAAAGCCGGCGGAATCGCAATTTTTGCCCATCCACTCTGGCGCTCTAATATTGACAATGTTTCAAAAGAGTTTTGCGATATTTTATTCAGTGAAAAAATATTTGATGCTTTTGAGGTTTTCGGAGCAACCGGTCAAAGAAACAGTAATCTACAACTTGCCATCTGGCAGGAGCAACTACTAAAGGGTAACAATATCCCCATAGTTTCAAGCAGCGATTCACACAACCACGATTTTTATAAAACAGATTTTGCAAGACGGTTTACAATAGTTTTCGCCAAGAGTAACACAACCGCAGATATTCTCGAAGCTGTACGAAATGGCAGGTGTGCTGCAGGAGAAATGCCAATGGGCGATGATAATGAAATAAGATTTGTTTCAAAGGATTTCAGATATTCTGCTTTTGCACATTTTCTATATGAAAACTATTTCAGCGAAACATACCGACTATGCGTTGGCGAAGGTGTCTTAATGCGCCGTTATGCCGAAGGCGAGGATGTAAAGAAAGCATTAGAGGAGCTAATGCCTACAACAGATAATTTCTATAAAGAATTTTTCGGTGTAACACCGGCCTCAACCATACCCGAAGAAAGACTGGAATTTCTAAATGATTGTCTCACACTTCAAAGAACAGTTGGTCCTGACACTTGCGGAAGTAATTTAAATGTTTACGGAACAAATTTAAAAAGAGAATAAAAAAATGGTGACCGATTGGTCACCATTTTTTTGCCTTATTTAATTATTAACGAAACTGCTATGCCAAGTACAGCAGAAATAACAATTAACATTATTGTTGATAATTTTTTATTTGCAAGTTTTTTATAAGCAAAATAAATTATTACTAAAATTAAAAAACATATTGCAGACACAATATTAAACGAAAATTCCTTTAGCGAAACATAGCCGATACACTTAATTAATAGGGTTATACCTGTAGCCGTAATAAGAGCAATCACCACAGGCTTTACACCTTCAATAAAGCCTTTAAAATACTTATTATCGGTGAAATTTTTAAGCACTGCGGCTATGAGCAAAATTATAATAAAAGACGGCAGCACAACACCCAACGTTGCGCAAAAGCTACCAAAAATTCCTCCCTGCACACTACCGACATAGGTTGCCATATTAATAGCAATAGGACCGGGCGTGGATTCACAAATACCTAAAAAGTCATAAAACTCACCCTCGGGGAGCCAGCCATAATTAATAACGGTTTCTCGAACCAACGGAATCATTGCATAACCGCCACCGATTGTGAAAAGACCGATTTTGAAAAATTCTATAAAAAGAGTCCAAAAAATCATTTTTTAGCCTCCTTTTCTATATTTAAAACGGAATAGAGCATTATACCAAATGCTCCGCCAATCAAAATCAGATAAATTGCAGAGAACGAAACCGCAAAAAGCTCAAACAAAATCATAAGGCACAAAACAGACGAAAAAGCGATAATATGATACGGCTTTTTCTTCATTTTTTTAACCATATTGATACCTGTTTTTAGAATGAGGAAAGCAACCGCCGCCTTAATACCCGAAAAAGCATATTTAACATATTCATTTTGCTTGAAAGCCTCTGCAAACATAGAAATTATAAAGATTATAATAAAAGACGGCAAAACAACTCCAAGCGTTGCAAAAACACTGCCCCAAAAACCTTTACGTTTATAACCAACATAGGTCGCCATATTAATTGCTATAGGTCCCGGAGTAGCTTCGGCAATAGCGATAATCTGCAAAAGCTCATCATCGGTAAGCCACTTGTGCTTCTCAACAACATTCTCTTTTATCTGGGATATCATTGCATATCCGCCGCCAAATGTAAATAAACCTATTTTAAAAAAGGTTAAAAACAATTCAAATAAAGCGTTCATACCTACTCCTCAAATTTTTCTGTTATTTTTTCAGCAACCATAATTCCGTCAACCGCCGCAGAAACTATGCCACCTGCATAGCCTGCACCCTCACCGCAGGGATAAAGCCCTTTAAAGCTCATGCTTTGCAGGTCATCATCACGTACAAGTCTTACAGGGGACGATGAACGAGTTTCGGGGGCTGTTAAAACCGCATCAAAATCTGCAAAACCTTTAAGCTTTTTGTCAAAAGCTATTATTCCCGCTTTTAAACTGTCTGTAATAAAAGCAGGAAATATTTTTTCAAAATCTGCAAAAGCAAATCGTGGCTTTACGGTTGGCTTTACTTTGCCTATTTTTGCTTCTTTTCCGAACACAAAATTACCCACGGTTGTTATAGGCACTGCTCCGCTTGCACATTCTGCCGCCGCTTTTTCAATCATTTCCTGCAAAGCACAGCCTGCCAAAACATCGGCATCACCAAAATCATCGGGCTCAACATTAACCAATAAAGCACTGTTTGAATTAATACCGTCACGTGCAGAATAACTCATACCGTTAACTGCAAGAGCGTTTTGCTCACTTGAAGCATTTATAACCTCTCCGCCGGGGCACATACAAAAGGTATATACTCCCCTACCGCTCGGCAAATGTGTCCACAGCTTATAATCTGCCGCACCTAAAAATTCACTCTCTGCAAAATCGCCGTACAAGGCTTTATCAATATCGCTTTGCAAATGCTCAATTCTCACACCCATTGCAAAAGGCTTTTTATTCATGGCTGTACCGATACTTTTGAGCATCTTGAAGGTATCTCTTGCCGAATGTCCGGTTGCTAAAATCAAATTATTACAAACAATTTCTTTACCGTTTGCCACAACTGAACAAACCGCACCGTTTTCGGTATTAATATTTTCAAGCTTTGTATTAAACCGCACTTCACCGCCAAGCGCCGTTATTTCTTCCCTTATGCTTTTAACAACCTTAACAAGAATATCAGTACCTATATGAGGCTTTGCCTCTGTAAGTATTCTCTGCGGTGCTCCGTGCAAAGCAAAGGTTTCAAGCACTGTGCGGCATCTGGGGTTTTTAATGCCTGTGTTAAGCTTACCGTCCGAAAAAGTACCGGCTCCCCCTTCTCCAAACTGAACATTGCTTTCAGAGTTTAATTTGCCACCGCTAAAAAACTCTCTCACCTGCTCGGTTCTTGTATCAACATCTGCACCGCGCTCCAAAACAATGGGTTTTAACCCTGCTTTTGAAAGTGCTAATGCCGCAAACATCCCTGCAGGACCAAAGCCCACTACTATCGGTCGGTTTTCAGGGGTTATTTTTGTTTTTTTCCATTCATAGCTTTTTGCAGTAAAAAGTGATGCTTTTTTACACTTTTTTAAAAGCTCTTCCTCATTTTTTAGAAGCTCAACCTTAACCGAGCAACAAAAAACAATATTATTTTTATGCCTTGCATCAACCGATTTTTTATAAAGCTCTGCGGCTTTAATGTTGCAAATATCGGTTTTAAGCTCCTTTGCGGCAACTGGCTTTAAATTCAGAAAATCAGTATTCAGAGGCAATAACAAATTATTAAGTATTATCATTTTTTACCACACCTGCTGGAGCCTATTATAGAATCTGCCGCACAAAAAGCACTTGACCACGCCCACTGCAGATTAAAGCCGCCGCAGTCACCGTCAATATCAAGAATTTCACCTACTGCATAAAGTCTGTCATTAGAAAGACTCATCATTGTTTTGTGATCAAACTGTGAAGTATCAAGACCGCCTGCCGTCACCTGCGAATTTGTAAAGCCCGTGTTTCCCGTAACGTTAAATTCAAAATTCTTTATCTTACCGGCAATGGCTTTGATTTTGCGATTATCCAACGCAGCCACACTTTCACCGAGTCTGCAGCCAACACTTTTTAGTATTACCTGGCCCAGTCGCTTATTAAGCATACCTGTGAAAAATTCGTCAAGATTAAGAAACCTTAGATTTTCTTTCCTTGATAAAAGCTTTGAATAAAGCTCATCGAAGCCGGTTTCCGGCATCATATCAAGAGAGATTTTACACAGCTTGTCCGAGCGCACAGCAGCCCTTGAAACCTGTAAGACGGGCGGTCCCGAAAGCCCGTAATCGCAAAATAAAGTTTCCCCGTATTCGCTTCTTAAGATTTCATCACCGCACTTAAGGGTTACAAGAGCATTAATTTTAATGCCTTTAAGTTGTTTTACAATATCGGTCTCGGTTTTAAGCTGAACTATCGCAGGGGTTGTTTTAACCGTTTTATAGCCTGCTTTTTCAAGAATTGCAAGCATACTGCCGTCACAACCAAGCCGCTCACCGCCCGAAAGCAAGCCTGTTGCAATAATAACATTTCTCGCAAGAAAGCTCATACCTTCGGCAATAACCTTATAATTACCGCCCAATAGCATAATATTTGTTACCTTTGTTTCAAGGTGAGTAATAACTCCAAGACTTTCTGCCGCAAATCTTAAGCAATCCACAACAGATGCCGCCTGTAAGGACGAGGGAAAGCCCTTATCTCCTTCAAACACAAAAGGCACGCCGATTGCTTCAAAAAAACTCTCGCTGAAAAAGCGGTCATACCTTTCCAAAGCATATCGGCAAAATTCAACTTCATTACCGTGATACCTTTTAAGGTCTATTTGCTTATTTGTTATATTACATCTGCCATTTCCGGTAAGTGCTAACTTTTTTCCAACCCTTGTTCCACCCTCAAGAATTCTAACCGAAAGGGTTGGATTGTTTCTTTTCAAATAAACGGCGGCAGTAAGCCCTGCCGCACCGCCGCCTATGATTATAACATCATTGATCATTTTCTTCGTTTTCCTCAACATCCAAAACAGCTATATTTTCTTTCCTGATATCCCTTATAATTGTGAATATAATAACTGCACAGGCTACTGCAAAAATTGCAGCCGCAGTAATTAAAATCCAACTGTATGAATAGTAATCTTTCTTCGGACTATCATTTGTTATAAATAGCTTTGAGGTAAATGTTTCAAATGTTTTTTCAATATATTCCCTATTGACAGTTGCCTTTGTGTAAAAGCTCAATACAATATTAGTCTTATCCGCAACAGTAAAATACTGTGTAAGGATATATTCCCCGCCACTGTCGACAGTTTTAAATTGAGTCATTACAAATTTCTGTCCGTTTTTATTAATAATATCGCCCTTTGCGCCCTCTACACCTGTGATATCGGGTATAAGTGCTGTGATATTACTGTCCGTAAGTCCGCTGATATTTACAATACTACTGGAAAAATCCGTAACAGTGTGTGTTACCTTTATCTGCTTTGAATTATCCTTATTAACGGCTAAATATGCCACAGCATTATCATTGCAGTGGTCATTTAAATCCGCTTCACTCATCCCGAAAATCTGCGCAATTTCGCTGTTATCCTCTCCGTAAATATAAAATTCACCGTAAGGCTTTATGCTCTCAACAATTTTTTCCTTTTGGGCAAAAACATTTATAGAAAAAAGGAAAAGAGCAGCACAGATTACTGAAATAATTTTTTTAATCAAAAAATCACCCATCAATATTATTCTGTCTTTTAGCGGCTGTAAGTGTGTTTTGCATAAGCATTGCAATAGTCATTGGGCCTACTCCGCCGGGAACGGGAGTAATTGCAGAAGCCTTATCCTTAACTGCTTCAAAATCGACGTCACCGCGAAGCTTACCGTCAACACGGTTAATACCAACATCAATAACAACTGCGCCCTCTTTTACCATATCCGCAGTTACAAAACCGGCTCTGCCGACTGCAGCAACCAAAATGTCGGCACCTAAACAAATTTCCTTAAGATTTTTCGTTTTTGAATGACAAATGGTAACCGTGCCGTTTTTATGTAACAACAGCATATTCATGGGCTTGCCGACAATATTAGACCTGCCTATTACTACACAGTTTTTACCCTCTACCTCAATGCCCTCATATTCAAGCATTGCCATAACACCTGCGGGTGTGCAGGGAACAAAATCAAAATCGCCTATCATTATTCTGCCTACATTTGAAGGATGAAAAGCATCCACATCCTTGTTAGGCGAAATTGAATTAATAATGAGCTTTTCGTCAAGATGCTTTGGAAGCGGCAACTGACACAGAATACCGTTAATACTTTTCTTGTTATTTAACTCATTAATAAGAGCTAAAAGCTCCTCCTCTGTTGTGTTTTCGGGCAAGGCATATTCTTCGGATATAATACCTAAAGCCTCACAAGCCTTCTTCTTATTAGCCACATAAACTTTAGAAGCGGGGTCTTCGCCCACAATAATTACTGCAAGACCAACCGACACACCCTGCTTTTTAAGCTCTGCAACTCCGTCAGCCACCTTTTGTTTAACTGCCGCAGATATAACCTTACCATCAATCAACCTGCTCATTTTCTTCGTCCTCCTCTGTTTTTTCACCGTCTAAAGCTTGTCCGTTATCCTCATTAAAATCTTCATCCGAGTTATCAAAAACATCTTCATAAACCACATCCGAGTTATTCTGCTTTACACGGTTCAAGAAAACATACAGTAAAACTGCGGCTGTTATGCAAATAACAAATGACAAAAGCGAGGAAACCTTGATTTTGCCTATCATCAAGCTATCGGTCCTCAACATTTCGATAAAACCTCTGCCGAATCCGTACCAAACACAGTACATAAGAGCTATCTGACCGCTGAATTTGCGTTTCTTACTAAAATAATGTAAAACTAAAAAGCCTGCAATGCACCAAAGCGATTCATAAAGAAAGCACGGATGCGCCAAAGCTGTGGGGTCATAACCGTTAATATAAAAATCATAAGCAACATTGTCGCTGGTCATTCCCCACCAATTACTGCCGGTAGGCATACCGAAAGCCTCTTGGTTGATAAAGTTGCCCCAACGGCCTAAAGCTTGACCTATAAGGAAGCCTATAGCGGTAAGGTCAAACATATCCAAAATATTTACTTTTCTGATAAAACACATAAGTGCGCCTATTGTAAAAGCACCTATAACGCCGCCGTAAATTGCCAATCCCGATATTCCCGATGATTCGCCAAAACCGAAAAATTCTTTTACGCTATGAACCTTTTCACCATCAAATAAAACATAATATGCACGTGCACAAACTATTGCCAACGGCGTTGTTACAAGCGCAACGTCCAGCATACGGTTTATATCAATATTAAAACGTTTTGCATTAAACATAGCATATATCAGCGCCAATAGAAAACCGGTTGCAATTAAAGCGCCGTACCAGTAAACATCCCACTGTCTGCCAAAAAGTTTCACCGTAAATGCAATAGGGTCAAGATTCAAATGTATACCAAAAATTACAACTTCCATTTAAACTTCCTCCGAAGGATTAATTACTGATAATACAGTGTTTTCGCTGTCAAGCTTTAAGAGCATTTTATAAACATCATCTGCAGTTACAGACTTTAAATACTTAATATCATCAAACAGTCCTGCATCAATCATAGCACAGTCAACCATCTGCATGGCAATACCCTCAACACTGTCAAACAAGCGTATTGCACCACCGTACATTCCGCAACGCACGGCAGAAAACAACTTTTTATCTATACCCTCTGTTTTTAGCCTCTCAACCTCGCGTCTGATTTTTTCGGCAACAAGCTTAGGGTTAGATGACTCGCCCTCAAAAATAACGGCAGAATATCCGTAGCCGCAAAAATTCTCGGTAGAAAATTCGTCATTAATAAGCCCATCATCAGTAAGCTCTTTGTAAAGCGGTGAAGCCTCACCCGCTATCAATTCCAGCATAAGTGCCATACAAATTTTTTCTTTAACACTCAGCTCCGGCTTTACGGTCTCCAACTTATAACCAAAACAAAACATTGGCTGTGCCACAGCTAAAGACTGCTCAATATACGGCTTTACAACCTGTGTAGGCTCTTCACATCTTACCCTTGTGATTTCAATTCCTTCAGTTTGCTTTATACCGTCCTTAATCTGCTTTAAAACCTGTTCGGTATCAACATTTCCCGCAATACAAATAAACATATTTGCAGGGTTATAGAAGGTATTATAGCATTTATAAAGCAAATTATGGTCTATCTGTGCTATTGAATCAACCGTTCCCGCAATATCAATTCTAACGGGATGATTATGATACATAGCCAACAGCATATTAAACATAACCCGCCAACCGGGGCTGTCATCATACATTTTAATTTCTTGACCGATTATCCCCTGTTCCTTTTTAACGGTAGCCTCTGTAAAATAAGGTGACTGCACAAAGGAAAGCAAAATCTCCAAATTTTCATAAAACCTTTCAGAGCACGAAAACAGGTAACAGGTGCGGTCAAATGAGGTGAAGGCGTTTGCATACGCGCCTGTTTTAGCATATTTTGTAAAGGCATCGCCATCCTCACTCTCAAAAAGCTTATGCTCTAAAAAGTGTGCAATGCCTTCGGGCACAGTAGTTTCCTCTCCGTCAACCGCAAAGCAGGTATCAATGGAGCCGTACTTTGTTCCAAAAATAGCATAAGAAGAATTATACTGCGGTTTCTCTAATATATAAATCCTAAGACCCGAAGAAAGCACTGCCTTTACATAGCTTTCACCGATATCACTTTCAATTATTTCACGTTTCATTATTTTGCCTCCTTAAGCATATTTCAGAAACTTTTGTTGGGTAAAAGCTTATATACCGTATGAAGTTTTACACCCTTTGCGGCTTCTGTTACCTCTTCCCTTGTTATAGCCCGAAGCTTTTCGGCAACATCCTCCGGTGAATAAAGAGAGGTATTATTAACCTTTAGTGTATACCACATATCCAAGGATGTTTGACTGTCAGAATATGTTTTAAGCGAATCACATATACTTTTAATTGATGATTGGAATTCAAAATCCGTAAATCCGCCGTTTTTAACTATCTCAAGCTGATTTAAAATTTCATCCTCAGCCTTTTTTGCGTTTTGAGCCTCCACACCCGAGTCAACCGTAAGCAATCCCTTTTGTCTTACAGTTGCGGCAGAGCAGTAATAACAAAGGCTCATTTTTTCACGAACATTTGAAAACAGTCTAGAATAAGGGCCACCGCCGAAAATATCACCCATCACAAGCAAAGACAGAGTCTCGTCATCATTGCCGCAAAGCTCCGTAGAAAAGCCCATAACCAGCTTCCCTTGATTTACAGCCTGCGTCTCATCAACAATATTAACCTTTTCACTTGCAACAGTTGGAGCTGAAACAGACGGTGAAAGTATGTTTTTTCTTTCCAATGAACTGAAATTTTCAGCTATGCTCTCAAAAAGACCGGCAGGAAGAGCCTCACCAACCACATTAACTGTAATAAAGGCCGAGCGCAGCATTTCCTTCCAGGCCAGATACAGCTTCTCACCTGTAACAGCCTCAACCTCCTCAACAGTTCCGCATTTAGCAATACCGTATGCCTCGTCCTTATACATTTCTTCAACAAGTCGCATTTTTGCATAAGCACGCTTGTCACTGTAAATTCCCTTTATATGCTCAATTGCTTTTCTTTTTTCTCTCTCAAGGTCTTTTGGAAGAAAAGCCTCGTTCTCAACACTTGGCTCGAATACTAAATTTAATAACAAATCACAAGCTCTTTTCACAAGTGAATCGTCATCCAAAGCATAGCGGTCATTAATAACCGAAACACTCATCTTAAGCAACTGATAGTCACCGTATTTTTCAGCACTGGCATCAAGCCTTGCGCCGTAGAGCTTACTGAGTTTATAATTAAGCTTTGAAAATTCGGGATATTTACTGCTACAGCTTGTAAGAATAAATGGAAGTAGCGCATAAAGAGCGGCTGTCTCTTTCTTTAAAGGTAAAAAGAAATTGAAAGAAACCAAGGTTGTTTTAAATCGGCCGTTTTTAACAAACAAGCCTTCCACACCTTCTGATAAAACCACTTTTTTTGTTGACATAATATATTCTCCGTTTCTAAAATACATTAATACTCATACAGTATACCACAGTTAACAATAAATTTACAACTATAATATATTAATAATTTGCATTATTTTTAAAAATATGTTAAACTAATTGGTAGAATTTTTCACTCGGAGGTGAAAACTGTGCATGTACCTAATCAAAGGGGCTTTAAAATACCCACCCGAATTATAATTTCGGGCTTACTGATACTTTTGCAAATTGCGTTTTTGTTTGACGTTCTTTACGAATTTACAATTCAGTCTGTTTGGGCCTATACATTTTCTATGATAGGCGGTACAATTACGGTTATAATTATTATGAACCGCCGCGGCAACCCTGATCATAAAATTGCCTGGATTATCTTTATTCTTATCTTCCCTATTTTTGGTATAACAGTTTTCCTTCTTTGGGGCGGCGGACGTGCAACTCCCGCAATTAAACGCCGTATGCGTCGGTGTGAAGCACATTATATGAGATATTTAAAGCCGGACCCCAACGTGACCGACCGTTTAAAGTATTATGACCTTTTGCACGCCCGTCAAGCAGAATATTTAACCAACGAATCGGGCTATCCTCTATATGATAAAAGCTCTTCGGAGTATTTATCACCCGGCGAAAAGATGCTTCCACGCTTATTAGAGGAGCTTGAGCAGGCAGAAAAATATATTTTTATAGAATTTTTCATCCTTGCAGAAGGTGTTATGTGGAATAAAATACACGATGTTTTAAAGCGCAAGGTACAGCAAGGCGTTGAAATCAGAATAATGTTTGATGATTTTGGTTCTATCAAACGGCAAACAAAGGGCTTCATTTCAAGACTCAGAAATGAAGGCATACAGGTTACGGTTTTTAACCCAATTAATCCTTTAATGAACATTTTCATGAATAACCGAAACCACCGCAAAATTATTGTGATTGACGGTAAAACTGCACTTACGGGCGGAATCAATATCGGGGATGAATATATAAATGAAATCGACCGCTTTGGTTATTGGCTTGACTGTGCCGTAATAATTAAAGGAAACGCAGTTAAAAGCTTTTTGGCAATGTTCTGCTGTATGTGGGAATTTAATACCGGCAAGCGCGTGCCGATAAGAAATTATTTTGCCGATTATTCAGTTGGGGATGATGGTTTTATACTTCCCTACTGTGACGGTCCTTTGAATGACAAAAACCCGGCCGAAGGCATTTATATGCAAATACTCAACAATGCGCAAAAATACGTTTACATCGCATCCCCCTATCTGATAATCGATAACACCATGAAGAGCCTTCTTCGTATGGCGGCAAAATCAGGTGTTGATATCAGAATTATTACTCCCAGCGTTCCCGACAAATGGTATGTTCACCCAGTAACACAGTATAACTACCTTGAGCTTTTGGAGGCAGGGGTTAAAATCTATGAATATCAACCCGGATTTATCCATTCAAAGCTTTTTATTTCAGATGATAAAATTGCTACTGTAGGCACAACTAATATGGACTATCGCAGCTTTGTATTTCATTTTGAATGTGGCGCTTGGATTTGTGACAGTAAAACGGTTGATGACATAAAGGAGCATTTTTGCGAATCTCTGTTAAAATGCAAAGAAATTAAAATTGAAGAATGGAAAAAACGTCCCATAAGACAAAGACTAAAGCAAGCCATACTTCACATTTTTGCCCCGCTTATGTGATCGGCCTCGCTTAATATTCAAAAACAGCTATATTGACAATTTCAAAAAATGCTGATATAATATAAAAAACAAGTTTTACTGATTAAGGAGAGATATTTATGAATACCTTTTTTAAAGTATTAATTTCAATATTCGCAGTTTTCGGTGCAGTTATCGGTGCCTTGGCAATTTTTGATAAGTTTTCAAATAAAAACCGCATTAAGGGTGACTACCTTGAGTGTGACGTTGATGAAGCCGAAGAAAACAGCGAAGAAGATATTTAATTTTAAAGGGAGTTATGAAAAGCATAACTCCCTTATTTTTAATAAAAAGTTCAACATAATTTCAGTTGTTCTGCCCTCATATTTTCGGGCAGTTCTTTTTTTATTCTCACCTTGTACTCTATATATTTATCGTTCTCGTAT
>JAZQKT010000049.1:0-3561 GCA_045542295.1 Acutalibacteraceae bacterium | reverse complement strand
CCTTTTCTTTCATGGCTAGGACCTCCTTGATATATTTTTGTTGGGTTGGCGAACCTCAACTTCAAATATATCAAGGAGTTTTTATTCTGTCCATAGCTAAAGCTTTTTGTCCACTGGCAGAGCCAGTGGATTTACTATCATAAAAAAACCAACAGAAGCATTTTTAATGTGCTTCTGTTGGTTTTTTACTTATATCAGTTTTTAAGGCTTTGAAGCGGAGCGGGTATTCTGCCGGCACGGTCGATAAACTTTTTGGGGCTCTTTTGGAGGTTAACATCCATAATAGGGCCTGAACCCAAAAGTCCTCCAAATTCGAGCGTTTCACCCGCCTTTTTGCCGATTGCCGGAATAACTCTTACAGCCGTTGTCTTAAAGTTGACCATACCTATAGCGGCTTCGTCTGCAATAATGCCGGAAATTACCTCTGCAGGGGTTTCGCCGGGAATTGCAATCATATCAAGACCAACCGAGCAAACAGCGGTCATAGCTTCAAGCTTTGAAAGGCTCAAGTCACCCGAACGGGCGGCGGCAATCATACCGGCATCCTCGGACACGGGTATAAATGCACCAGAAAGTCCTCCAACATAGGACGATGCCATAACTCCGCCCTTTTTAACAGCGTCATTAAGCATTGCGAGCGCCGCAGTCGTTCCATGTGTTCCGCAGGTTTCAAGACCCATTTCCTCTAATATATGAGCAACCGAGTCTCCGACAGCAGGTGTCGGTGCTAAAGAAAGGTCAACTATACCGAAAGGAACACCCAAACGGCGTGAAGCCTCCGTTCCTACAAGCTGACCCATACGGGTGATTTTAAATGCAGTACGCTTAATTATCTCGGCAAGGGCGCCAAGGTCACCGTCAGGGCATTTTTTAAGTGCCGCCTGAACAACACCCGGGCCCGAAACACCAACGTGAATTACGCAATCCGGTTCACCAACACCGTGAAAAGCGCCTGCCATAAAAGGATTATCCTCAACCGCATTGCAGAAAACAACCAGCTTTGCACAACCGATACAGTCACGGTCAGCAGTGATTTCTGCCGTTTGGCGCACAATTTGACCCATAAGCTTTACGGCATCCATATTGATACCGGCTTTGGTTGAGCCGATGTTTACCGAGGAACAGATATTATTTGTCACCGAAAGAGCCTCGGGAATAGAGCGGATAAGTGCCTCATCACCTGCGGAAAAGCCCTTGTGAACAAGCGCAGAATAACCGCCTATAAAATTAACACCCGTAGCATCTGCGGCTTTTTGTAATGCCTTTGCGTATTTAACAGGATCGCCACCCGAAGCGGCGGCTACCATAGCTATCGGCGTTACCGAAATTCGCTTATTGATAATCGGGATACCGTATTCCTTCTCAATATCTTCACCAACCCTTACAAGGTTGCCTGCAAGACGGGTGATTTTGTTATAAATCTTTTCACACGCCCTGTCAGCATCAGCATCGGCACAGTCAAGCAAAGAAATGCCCATTGTGATGGTTCTGATATCAAGATTTTCTTCGGAAATCATATTTATGGTTTCCATTATATCATTAAGATTAATCATTCAAAATCACCTCTTAAATTCTGTGCATAGAATTAAAAACATCCTCGTGCATAACACGAATGTCAAGTGATTTTCTTTCACCCAATTTTTTCATCTTATCTGAAAAATCGGCAAAGCTGCAATTAATGTCCTTAATCTCGGTGAGCATTACCATAACAAACATATCCTGCAAAACAGACTGTGTAATGTCAACAATGTTTGCGTTACACTCCGAACAAACGGCACTTACTTCGGAAATAATGCCTACGGCATCCTTACCGATTACTGATACAACGGTTTTCATAAAAATACCTCTTTTACAAAAATATTAAAATTATTTTAACATAGACAGATAAGAAAAGCAACTTAATTTTACCTTTTATTTATTATTGTTTTGTGGGTTTACAATAAATGTATTTTGAAAACAGAAAAACCTAAAAACTTAACTGATATTTTTTTTAAAACCTCTTGACTTTAGCGCGGTGATGTGTTAGAATGGCAAAGTATTAAAAATTGGGAGAAATGTTAATTATGCAAAAACGAAAA
This sequence comes from Acutalibacteraceae bacterium, assembly GCA_045542295.1. Classification (GTDB taxonomy): domain Bacteria; phylum Bacillota; class Clostridia; order Oscillospirales; family Acutalibacteraceae; genus UBA737. The sequence goes on along the minus strand of JAZQKT010000049.1, from coordinate 1,483 downwards.
AATATTGCAGAAAAGCTTTTCAAAGCCGTGCTTTCCCTTGAGAATGAGCAAGAATGTGCCGCATTTTTTGATGATATTTGCACAATTCAGGAGCTTGAAGCCCTTTCACAAAGGCTTGAGGTTGCCTGCCTTTTAAATGAGGGTAAAAGCTATATTGATATTAATAAAACCACAGGTGCCAGCACTGCAACCATTTGCAGGGTCAGCAAATGCCTGAATTACGGTGAGGGCGGCTACAAAACCGCCATTGAAAGGTTGGAAGAAAATGATATTTGACGAAAGCATTTTAAAATATGACGAAAAGGCAATTTTAAGCTTAAGAAAGCTTTATACTGAAAGTGGCTACCGTCAGTTCAAAATGAGCAAGTTTGAAGAATATGACCTTTATTCAAAAAATAAGGATTTTCTTGTATCTGACGGTGTTATAACCTTCAACGATACAGACGGTAAGCTTTTAGCTCTGAAGCCTGACGTTACCCTTTCAATCATTAAAAATTCAAGCGAAAAAAAGGGACTTAAAGAAAAGTTTTATTACAATGAAAACGTTTACCGCATTTCGGAAAACACACATACATATAAAGAAATTATGCAAACAGGTCTTGAATGTATAGGTGACATTACCTCTGCAGAGGTGCTTGAGGTGACCGAGCTTGCGGTTAAAAGCTTGGCGCTTATCTCTAACAGCTTTATACTAAAGCTTTCCCACGTTGGACTTATCAATGCCCTGTTCTGTGATTACGGTATAGACGGTGAGCTTAAAATTTCCGCAATCAAAGCAATTTCCGAAAAGAATGCAGGTGAGCTTAAGGCAGTTTTGACCGCAGAGCAATTCAGCGCCCTTAAGTGTCTTGTAAAGAGCTTTAAAACACCTGCTGAATGTATTGAAAGCCTTAAAACAAACGCAAAAAGCCAAGAAACCAATCGGTTTATTACAGAGCTTGAAACGGTTTACAGCCATCTTTTCAATAACGGCTACAAAAACAACCTCACAATTGATTTTTCAATCATAAGTGAAGAGGGCTACTATAGCGGAATTGTTTTCAAAGGCTTTGTAAACGGTATCGCCTCACGTGTGCTTTCGGGCGGTCAGTACGATAAGCTGATGCGCCGTATGGGCAGAAATTCGGGCGCGCTGGGCTTTGCGGTTTATCTTGATACCCTTGAAAGACTTGAAGAGGTTGACCAATATACCGATGATGCAGTAATAAACATTGCTCTTCCTAAAGGCAGACTTGGAGAAAAGGTTTACGCAATGTTTGAAGCGGCAGGCTTTGACTGTCCCTCAATTAAGGAAACCAACCGCAAGCTGATTTTTGAAAACAAGGAAAAGGGACTTCGGTTTTTCTGGGTAAAACCCTCGGACGTTGCAATTTATGTTGAGCGCGGCGCCGCAGATATCGGCGTTGCAGGTAAGGATATTTTGCTTGAATACTCGCCCGATGTATATGAGCTTTTAGACCTTAATATCGGCAAGTGCCGAATG
>JAZQKT010000048.1:0-22525 GCA_045542295.1 Acutalibacteraceae bacterium | reverse complement strand
TTCTGCTTTCAAGGCTCTTGACAGCGCTTCTACCGATCCTGCTGACCCCGTATATGCTCCTATTAAGGAACTTATGGATGCAGTTGATAGCTACATCCCCACTCCTGACCGTAAGGCAGATCTCCCCTTCCTTATGCCTATCGAAGACGTTATGACAATTTCCGGTCGTGGTACTGTTGTTACAGGCCGTGTTGAACGTGGTCAGTTAAACGCTGGTGATGAAGTTGAAATCATCGGTCTTACCGAAGAACGCGCTAAGACTGTTGTTACTTCTATGGAAATGTTCCGTAAGACTCTCACATACTGTGAGGCTGGTGACAACGTAGGTGCTCTTCTCCGTGGTGTAGGCCGTGAGGATGTTGAGCGTGGTCAGGTTCTTTGTAAGCCCGGTTCTATCAACCCCCATACAAAGTTCCATGGTCAGGTTTACGTTCTTAGCAAAGAAGAAGGTGGACGTCATACTCCTTTCTTCAACAACTATCGTCCCCAGTTCTATTTCAGAACTACTGACGTTACCGGTGTTATCACTCTTCCCGCTGGCACAGAAATGTGCATGCCTGGCGATAACGTAGAGATGGACGTTGAGCTTATCACTCCTATCGCTATTGAAGAGGGTCTTCGTTTCGCTATCCGTGAGGGTGGTCGTACCGTTGGTTCTGGTGTTGTTACCGCTATCAATGGCTAATTAAGCTAATTTAAGGAGAACCTCTTATTAGAGGTTCTCTTTTTTATTAATTAAAAACGGTATTCTTTTAAATAAAGGAATTTGTTGATATGATAAGTTTAAATTTTAAACGGCTCAATAAAAATGCTGTTGCCCCCACTTACGGAACAGAATATTCCGCAGGCGCTGACCTTTATGCCTGTGAGGGTGGCGAGGTAGCCTTAAAACCGGGTGAAACAAGACTGATTCATACCGGAATTGCGCTTGAAATACCGGAAGGTTATGTTGGATTAATTTATGCCAGAAGCGGTATTGCCACCAAGAGAGGTTTGGCTCCCGCAAATAAGGTTGGGGTTATTGACAGTGACTATCGTGGCGAAATAATGGTTTCGCTTTATAATCATTCATCAGACGTGCAAACCATTGCTGATGGAGAACGTATAGCACAGCTTGTTATAACACCTTATTTAAAGGTGGTTTATAATGAATGTGAGGAGTTGTCTGATACTGCTCGCGGTGAGGGCGGCTTTGGCTCAACCGGTAAAGTTTGAATACTATAGACCACAGATCAAGCTACTGTGGTCTTTTTTATATAAAAAATTGTGGTAATTGCTGAAAAATGTTTTTTAATTTCATAAAAATAAAAATAATTTGTGCAAAACACACAAAAAAATAACAATTTATAGTTATAGAAAATACTTGAAAATTTATATAGAATATTGTATTATAATAAGTAAATAATAACAATATAATAAAATGAATAAATAAGGCGTTGCTTCAGCTAAAGCAAAAGTCCTCAATTGGAGATGTTATAATGGCAAATTACACGGCAACAAATATTGCGGCAATGATTGAAAGAAAGCTTTCACACAATTTCGGTGTTACACCTAATCTTGCATCGGATGAGCTTTTCTATAAGGCTTGTGTTTTGGTTTTGCTTGAAATCATGAACGAAAGACGTGCTGAGTTCAAAAAGGCAACTGATGCGCAAGAGGCAAAGACGGTTTATTATATGAGCATGGAGTTCCTAATGGGTCGCTCGCTTAAAAACAATCTTTATAATCTTGAGCTTACCGATGTTATGAGCAAGGCACTCGCTAAATTTAAGGTTAAGCTTGATAAGCTGTATGATTTTGAACCTGATGCAGGTCTTGGCAACGGCGGTCTCGGACGTCTTGCTGCTTGCTTCCTTGACGGTCTTTCAACCGGCGGCTATCCGGCTATGGGCTATTGCATCAAATACGAGCTTGGTATTTTCCGTCAAAAGCTGGTTGAAGGCTGGCAGACCGAAATGCCCGATTTTTGGCTACCCGGCGGCGGAGTTTGGCTTGAAGCCAAGCCTGCAAGTGCAGTTGATGTTAATTTTGACGGCAAGATTGACGAATGGTGGGATGGCAATTATCACCACATCGAGCACAGAGATTATCAAACAGTAAGAGCTGTTCCGTATGACCTTATGGTAGCAGGTAAGGACGGCAAAACTGTTAATGCCCTCCGCCTTTGGAGTGCTGAATGTCAAGATTTTGATATGTCTGCATTTAATCAAGGTGACTATGTACGCGCTATTGAACAGCGAGCTACCACCGAAACCATTTCGAAGGTACTTTATCCCGAAGACAATCACACTGAAGGCAAGTCCTTGAGACTTCGTCAGCAGTATTTCCTTGTTTCTGCTTCTGTGCAGGATATTTTAAAGCGTCATCTTAATAAATATGCAACGCTTGAGAATTTACCCGAAAAGGTTGCAATTCACATTAATGATACACATCCGACCCTTTGTATCCCCGAGCTTATGCGTTTCTTCCTTGATGAATGCGGCTACGGTTGGGACAGAGCGTGGGAGCTTGTTAAAGGTACGGTTGCTTACACTAACCATACGATTATGGCAGAGGCATTGGAATGCTGGTCAGAGTCACTTGTTAAGCAGAGAATACCGAGAATTTATCAGATTATTAAAGAGATTGACCGCCGCTACAGAGAGGAAGTTATCTTCACTACAGGCGATTATCAGTTGGCAGAGCGTACCGCAATTGTCAGCAACGGTGTTATAAGAATGGCTAATCTTTGCGTAGCTACCTGTCACACAGTAAACGGTGTTTCAAAGCTTCACAGTAAAATTTTGGTTGATGAGCTGTTTAAGGATTATGTTAGAATGACACCCGAAAAGTTCACCAATGTTACAAACGGTATTGCCCACCGCCGTTGGCTTTGTCAGGCTAACCCTGCACTTACGAAATATCTTACCGAGCTTATTGGAGACGGCTTTATAAAGGATGCTTCACAGCTTGAAAATCTTATGAAATATAAGGACGATAAGTCGGTTCTTGACAAGCTGGCAGAGATTAAGCACGGAAATAAAGTGCGTTTTGCAAATTATGTTAAGGATAAATGCGGAATAGCACTTAATCCCGATTCAATTTTTGATATGCAGGTTAAGCGCTTGCACGAATACAAGCGTCAGCACCTTAATGCACTTAATATCATCAGCGAATACCTTTATCTTAAGGATAATCCGAATGCCGAGTTCACACCAAAGACCTATATTTTCGGTGCAAAGGCGGCAGCAGGCTATCTGTTTGCAAAAGAAATAATACAGATGATTTATAAGCTTTCTACTGTTATCGATAATGACAGAACGGTTAGCGATAAGCTTAAGATTGCTTTCCTTGAGGATTACAGAGTTAGTCTTGCTGAAATTATGATACCCTCTGCGGATATCAGTGAGCAGATTTCCTTGGCATCTACCGAAGCCAGTGGTACGGGTAATATGAAGCTTATGATGAACGGTGCAATTACTCTTGGTACTGAAGACGGTGCTAATGTTGAAATTCACAAGGCTGTAGGTGACGATAATATCATTATCTTCGGTATGCAAACTCCTGAAGTTTTGGCTTTGCAGAAAAGCGGTTATTCACCTATGCAGTATTATAACAATAATTCAGAGCTGCGTGCCGCACTTGATTTTATAGGTAAAGGAATTGCCGGTCAGCCGTTTGACAGTATCTATAATTCGCTTAAGAATAATGACAGATATATGGCGCTTGCTGACTATGCCGATTATTGTGAGGCACAGAAAAAGGCAACCAAGCTTTATAACGATCGTGACAGATGGAATACTATGTCACTTACAAACATTGCAAAGTCGGGCATATTTGCGGCAGACCGCTCTATTGAAGATTACGCACGCGACATTTGGCATATTAAGCCGGTTGAATAATTTTTATGAATTACTATCCTTTTGATTCGAGAAATTCTTTATACAGAAACAAAATAGGAGCCTTGGCCGAGGGGGAAACCCTTCGGCTAAAGGTTTTGTTGCATAAGGATGCTCACGTGCATTCGGTGTATCTGATTTTACGCAACGATTTAGAGGAATCAGCTAAAGAAGCTGTTATGCGGCCTACCGATTGGCTTGAAGATTACCGTTTTTATGAGTGTGAAATAACCCTTACACAGGGGCTTTATTGGTATAGCTTTAGATATACCAGCGATTACGGTGAGTTTTTTGTAAGCAAAACCGAAACCTCACTTGGAATTGTGGCGCAGGAGCCTTTATATTGGCAACAAACGGTATTTTCAAAGGATTTTGAAACACCTGATTGGTTAGAGGGAGGAATAATTTATCAGATTTTTCCTGACCGCTTTGCTAAATCCGATAAAGAAAAAAGCGGAGTACCGTCGGACAGATATATGTGTAACGATTGGTCAAAGCAGCCGGAATACCGACAGCCGCAGGAGCCCTGCCGTTTAGGGAATGATTATTACGGCGGCGATTTTAAGGGTATTGAGCAAAAGCTGCCTTATCTTAAAAGCTTGGGAGTAAGCTGTATTTATTTAAATCCCATTTTTGAAGCCCATTCCAATCACCGCTATAATACTGCAGATTATTTTAAGGTTGATCCTGCTTTGGGAACAGAAGAAGATTTGTGCAGTCTTATAAAAAGTGCCGAGAAAAACGGAATCAGCATAATTCTTGACGGTGTTTTCTCACATACAGGGGATGACAGCATTTATTTCAACCGTTACGGAAGATATGATTCTGTGGGGGCATACCAATCAAAGGAGTCACCATTTTATAAATGGTTCAGCTTTAGTGAATATCCTAATAAATATGCTTCCTGGTGGGGAATTTCAACACTTCCCGAAACAAATGAAAATGACCTTGATTTTTCAAATTTTGTAACAGGTGAAAACGGCGTTATAAGATATTGGCTTAAAAAAGGAATCAAGGGCTGGAGGCTTGATGTTGCGGACGAATTGCCTGATGAATTTTTGGATAAAATCCGTCTTGCCGTTAAGGCAGAGGGCAAGGAAAACTTCCTTTTGGGCGAGGTCTGGGAGGATGCAAGTAACAAGATAAGCTACGGTTATCGCAGAAGATTTTTAAGGGGCAAACAGCTTGATTCGGTTATGAATTATCCCTTTGCAAATGCCATCGTTGACTTTTTAAAGGGCGGTGACGGTAAAAATCTTATAAATACTGTTTTGCAAATAACAGAAAACTATCCACCTCAAGCGGTTAGACTCTTGATGAACCACATAGGGACTCACGATACTGCAAGAATTTTAACACGCCTTGGCTGTGACCAGGATTTCAGCGGTGACAGAGAGCTTCAATCAAGATATGCTTTAAGTGAGGAACAGTATAAAAAAGCGGTTAAGATGTTGAAATTGGCGGCGGTTTTACAGTATACATTGCCGGGAGTACCATCCCTTTATTACGGTGATGAGGTGGGTGTCCAAGGCTTTGGCGACCCCTTCTGCCGAGCAACATATCCTTGGGGCAGTGAAAACAATGAGCTTTTAGAATTTTATAGACAGCTTGGTAAGACCAGAAAGGGTGTTAACGCCTTTAAAAACGGTGATATTTCACCGGTTTTCGTTTCGGAAAATACGGTTGCATTTATAAGACATCAAGCTGATGATGCTGTTTTGATTGCGGTTAACAGAGGAGAAAACGAAAGTGAAATTCCATTGCCGCAGGAATATAAAGGAGCAAAAGTACTTTTCGGTGCAGAGCTTTGTGACGGCAAGCTCAAATTACCGCCTATGAATTTTTCAATTATAAAAATTTAAGAAAAGGTATTCGTTGTTAAAAAAAGACAGCGAATACTTTTTTGTTTTTCTGAAATATATCTATTGAAGTGACTGTCAAACTGTGCTAAAATATTTAAAAAAGGAGTGGAATAAATGAAATTTAATGTTAACAGTTGGGTTATTTTCCTAATGGTTGGAATTATTATTGCCGTTGTACTTGCACAATCGGTTTATTTTCTTATTAAAGCTGTTCGCCGTGCAAAGGAGCTTGGAATAGCAGGCACAAAGATAAAAAGAACAATATCATCCTCGGCTATTTTTACGGTAGCTCCCGCAATAGCAATTTTGGTGGGTGTTGTTTCTTTGTCAAAAAGTCTTGGCGTTGCGCTTCCGTGGCTCAGGCTTTCGGTAATCGGCTCACTTTCTTATGAAACCATTGCCGCCGAGCGTGCGGTGAGCGAGCTGGGTCAAGGCTTGGAGCATCAGATAGTTGACCCTACTGCATTTGTAACGGTTGCGTGGGTTATGACTATAGGTATAATGATCGGATTGGTGCTGACCCCTCTTTTGGCAGAGCGCATACAAGGCGGTATGAACAAAATCGGAATGAAGGATAAGAAATGGGCAGAGACCTTTAATAATGCGATGTTTTTAGGTATGATTTCTGCGTTTTTAGGCTTTGTCTTCTGTAACGTTTCACGTCTTTGGACTGCCGGAGCTGACGGAGTTGTAACGGTCGTTGAGCAACAGCTTCAAAGCAACGGCGAAATGGCGGAGGTTGTTGTGAGTCACAGTGCAACCTCGGGACTTATTCCTGTATGTGTTATGGCGGTTGCGGCTGTTTTAATGGCAATTTGCGGAATAATTTCAAAGGCAGCAAAGCAAAGCTGGATGAATGATTATGCTTTACCCATAAGCCTTGTTGGCGGTATGGCTTCGGCTATACCGATTACTGCGTGGCTGGGTTGATAGGGGGGTAATAAACAATGAAAAAAGAAATGACATATCTTAAAAGTGTTCATCGTGACGGACGTATTTGGGGCTTTTCACTCTTGGTGCTTATATTAATGTTTCCTACAGCGCTTTGCTTGATTTTTAACGTTTTGCCCGAATGGTCGGCACTGTTTAAGGCATTGCTTGCAGTATTACCTATGTATTGGGCAGTCGGAATTGTTGAAATATTTACCTATGTGCCAATGCTTGGTGCCGGCGGTGCTTACCTTTCCTTTGTTACGGGAAACATATCAAATCTTAAGCTTCCCGTTGCTATTGATGCCATGGAAAAAGCAGAGGTTAAACCCAGCAGCGAGGAAGGCGAAATTATTTCAACAATAGCAATAGCGGTTTCAAGCATAGTTACAACAATTATCATAATTATCGGTGTTGTATTGCTTTTGGTTATAGAGCCTATTGGTGTTGCGTTGGCTTCTCCTAAATTAGAGCCTGCTTTTTCCCAAATGCTTCCCGCACTTTTCGGCGGCTTGGCAGTTGTATTTATTTCAAAAAATCTTAAGCTTTCGATAGCTCCCATAGTTTTAATGCTGGCACTTTTCATTTTTGTTCCTGCCTTAAACGAGGGAACGGTTGGCATAATGGTTCCTGTGGGCGTTTTGTTTACGGTTGCAGTTGCCAGAATAATGTATAAAAAGGGTATAATTTAATATGATTTTATTATATGTAATTTTAACAGTTATTGCGGCTTTTTTGGCGTTGATAATATTAAGGACATTAAGCTTTAGACCAAAGTCAAAGGTCGCTGTGGTTGACGAGGAAATAAGCTTTGACGGTGATAGGGCAGTTGAAAATTTGCGTGAGTTGGTGCGTTGTAAAACTGTTTCCTTTACCGATTCTTCGCTTGAGGATGACGGTGAATTTGAAAAGCTTATTAAGAAGCTTCCTATACTTTATCCAAACGTTTTTAAGGCTTGCAGCTTTGAAGAGCTTGGTGACAGAGCCTTGCTCTTTAAATGGCAGGGTAAAAGCCACGGTGAGCCTACCGTTTTAATGGCCCATTACGATGTTGTGCCTGTGGATGAAGCGGCTTGGGAAAAAACGCCCTTTGAGGCTGTTTTGGAAAACGGTGTGCTCTGGGGCAGAGGTACTCTTGACACAAAAGTAACCTTTAACGGCGTGCTTTATTCGGCAGATTGCCTTATAGCTGAAGGCTTTGTGCCCGAGAATGACATTTACTTTGCCTTCTCCGGCGGTGAGGAAATTAACGGCAAGGGCGCTGTTAATATTGTTGATTATTTTGAAAATAACGGTATTACTTCCGCACTTGTTGTTGATGAGGGCGGTGCAGTTGTTGAAAATGTTTTCCCCGGAGTTAGGTCTGCCTGCGGGCTTATAGGCATTGCGGAAAAGGGTATGATGGATGTTGAATATTCCTGCAAATCGGCGGGCGGTCATGCGTCGGCACCAAAACCGCACACACCGTTGGTTGAGCTTTCTTCTGCCTGCCTTAACATAGAAAACAAGCCTTTTAAGTCGCATCTTACAAAGCCTGTTGCGGAAATGTTTGATACCTTAGGACGTCATTCTACATTTTTATACCGTATGATATTTGCTAATCTTTGGGCGTTTGGTTGGGTGCTTGATATTCTTTGTAAAAAGAGCGGCGGTGAGCTTAATGCACTTATGCGGACTACCGTTGCTTTTACAAAAGCAAACGGAAGTAATGCCGCAAACGTTATCCCACCAAAGGCAACCTTGGTTTCCAATATTCGTCTTAATCCCGAAGATAATATGGAAACTGCGCTCGAATATTTAAGAAAAACGGTGAATAATGACCGTATTGAGATTAAAAAGCTTCACGGTATGAACCCAAGCCGAATTTCCATGACCAATTGTCCTGCTTGGGACAAGGTTGCAACGGCTGTGGCATCTACCTGGAAGGGCTGCATTGTTTCACCGTATTTAATGGTGCAATGCTCTGACAGCCGTCATTACGGCAGAATATCCGACAAGGTTTACAGGTTTTCCGCAATGGACCTTACAAGCGAGGAACGAGCCACAATACACGGAAACAATGAAAGAATACGTGTAGAGACTGTCAAAAGCGCAGTCGAGTTTTATATAAGACTTATTAAGCAGTGTTAGGCTGACGGGTTCGACTCTCGCCAGCCTAAACAAAATGGGCGCTCTCACTAAAATGTGAGAGCGCCCTAAACTATTATTCATAATAGAACATTTTGGTTTCGCCTAAATAGGTATCAAATTCTAAAACATCGGTATTTTCGGCGTATAGCTTATCCTCATATACCTCGTAAATCCTAACCTTTTTTGGAAAACGCAGTGTCTTTTTGCCTGAAGCAGAGGAGTGGAAGGTCACATAATTTGCACCCGCGTAAACAACATCGTCACTGTCGCTGTAAATGTGACAGCCTGCAAATTCGGCAAACTGACGTAAAACATCACATCTGATGGATTTTGAACCGTAGTAAACCGAGGTGAAGCCGTCAGCCTCTTTAACAGAAACGCTTGGATAATTGCTTGTTAAGAAGTGTGCTAAATGTTTAGCATTCGGGTCATCAACATAGAAAAGCGGCCACAAATAGGTGTCTCTTATAGCGGCAGGGCCTTTTCCGAATGCCATTATTCTGTCACGGTCAAATTTTCCGTAAAGGGTGCGCTTATCAAGCTTTTGGGTAAGGGGATGAGCTTCGGCACTGAATCTGAAGACAGGATCGAAAAGATTATCAACCATTTTAAATTCCATTCCGGTAAGCTCTTTCATATATTCGGTAGAGAGCTTTTTATCAGCCATAGGCTCAATAAAGCCGGGGGCATAAAGCCAAACCGCAACTGCGCCGTCAGCTCGCAGTTTTTTCTTTATTGCTTCACGCTCTTCGGCGCTTAAAACATAGGTGTTAAAGAAAACATAAAGCTTGTAGGAGGGCATATCGGGATTTAAAATATCGTTGTGGTAATATTGGTCAACAGGTGCGCCTATACGTGCCAATTCATAGTTACGCATAAGCTCAACCGTATCTCTTGTTGTTTGGAGTGAGGAAGCCTGCATACTTTCTTCGTCAAAAATAAAGGCGATTTCACTTTTCTTTTTGCGGTCAAGCGAGTAGGCCTTGTGTGCAATTTCTTGTTGCTTTTCAATAAGCTTATAAATTTCGGGGAACTTATACCGCTTTCCGCCTATAATTTGGTCAAACCACCAAGCCTGAACATCCTCACAGATATTTCTGCCAAATTCACGCTTCATAATATTTTCTGTATCGGTTTGGTCATAAACCACATATTTATTCTGGTAGTAAGGACATTCGGCGTGGGTGCGTGTATCCTGCTCAACAATATAAATCTTATTGTGAAGGGTGAAGGAATCCTGGACCTGCCGTTGTCCTTCAAAACCGCCTGCGAAACGATTTTCGTAAACACCGGGCGCGGCCAAAAAGTCAATATATTCGCTGTTAAGCACCTTGACATTTCCGCCGGTACTGCTTGATTTTATGTAGTTTATGCAGCCCTGTGAGCCGTAAAAAGCACCAACCAAACGGTCGGGTGTCATATCCTTAATGATTTTTGCAAAATAGAGAACCGAATTTGCAGTTCCCAGGTTCCATGCACGATAAAAATCGTAAATATCTATATTCTTATCAAAATCCACAAATGAGCCAACCGTTGTACCGTTGCTCTTTGCTTCAATATCGAAATGAAAGCTATATTCCGGTATCGGTGGATTTGCGGCGTAGTTGTCAATCTCGGTAGCAAAGTAATGCTTATCAAGGTCGGGTATAGGTGGATTTGCTATAGTGGCGTTGGGATTTTTCCAGTGCTTTTGCAAATTTTCATCTGTACCGTAGGTCTCCTTAAGGTAGGCAGAAAATTCACGTTTAAAGGCTTTACTGTGGTCAAGGCATTTTTTAGCTCCCCAGTTGTCAGTAGGAAGCAAATAATACCATTCCGAGGTGCCGCCTGCTGCTAAAAAGCAGCCTGCAATTCGGTCAGCATAGGGAAGCTTTAAAATGAGCTCCCAGGTTTCCTTTAAGGCTTTGCCTGCATCCTCACGCCATTTTTGAGATGACATTGAATAAAGATGAGGAAAAACAGTGTTATAAGATTCGGTTTCAAGACGGACTTGAGGACAACTGCCGTCACTGTATGTTAAACATTCTTCAGGGTTGGCTTCAAGCCAATCATTTGGTGGGTGAAGACCGATTCTGGGGATAATGTAAGCATCGGGCACAGCTTCAAGAAGTTGACGTGCTTCAAGGTCAAAAAGTTCTAAAGCGTTGGGCTTGAGCCATATAGTATCACAAATAAGGAAAAATATTTTTATTCCCGATTTGCCGAGATTATAAAAATAGTCCTTATCGAAAACAATTTCCCTATCATCCTTCATTGTCCTTATGGTTGCCATCATAGGTGGGTAGGGTTTGCCGTCCAAAAAAATTGTAGGTTTACCGCCTAAATTTTTAATTTCTGCCAATGCTATCACATCCCGAAAAAAGTTTTTACAGTTTCAGTATATCAAAAACGATGCTTTTGTCAAGCAATAACCGTTTTTGTTATACCTAATGGGCATAAGTTTTTAAATTTTAAAATTTATATATAATATTAACTTGACAGAACGCGAAAAACAGATACAATTATATATGTAGTATATTAAGTTAAGTAGGTATTTTAAGTGGTATTTTCTAGCCTTTTGTTTGTTTTTTTGTTTTTACCTTTGAATTTAATATTTTATGCTATTGCACCCAACATTAAAACGAAAAATGCAGTAATGCTCATTTTTTCGTTGATTTTTTATGCCTGGGGAGAGCCTGTTTATATTCTGTTAATGGTTGGAATGACTTTTATAGATTGGATTTTAACACTGCAAATCGAAAAGAATGAGGGCATTTTTAAGCGCAGACGTTTGCTGATTTTTGCTGTTGTTGCAATTAATTTAACTTTACTTGGTATTTTTAAATACGGTGGATTTATTCTTACTAATCTTAATCTGCTTGTGGGCTTCCCTAAAACCGTTAGTGCATTCTCGTTGCCGATAGGTATCTCGTTTTATACCTTCCAGCTTATTACATATTGCGTTGATGTTTACAGGGGAGATGTGCCTGCTCAAAAAAGCTTTTCAACCTTGCTTTTGTATGTCAGTATGTTCCACCAGTGTATTGCAGGACCGATTGTAAGATATAAGGATATTTGCAGTGAGCTTGAGGAACGCAGGGTTTCCTTTTCGGATAGCTATGAGGGAATAATGCGCTTTGTTACGGGGCTTTTTAAAAAGGCTTTGCTTGCCAATACCTGTGCGGCTTTGGTTGCCAAGCTTTTGGTGTCTGACGGGGGAGATACTGCTGTTATTTTATCAAGAAGCAGTTTGGCGCTTTGGGTCGGTGTGCTTTGCTTTTCTATGCAAATATATCTTGATTTTTCTGCGTATTCGGATATGGCAATAGGAATGGGAAGAATGATTGGTATTCACTATACCGAAAACTTTAAATATCCGTACATTTCTTCCACTGTCAGTGAATTCTGGCGCAGATGGCACATAACACTTGGAAGCTTTTTCAGAGATTATGTTTATATACCCTTGGGCGGCAGTCGAAAGGGGCTGTTCAGAACAATATTTAATTTGTTCGTTGTATGGGCGCTTACGGGACTTTGGCACGGAGCATCTTGGAATTTTGTGCTGTGGGGACTATATTTCTTTGTATTTATAGCCCTTGAAAAGCTGTTTTTGGCAAGATTGCTTAAAAAGGTGAAAACAGTTTCGCATATTTATTTATTGCTTATAGTCTTTTTTGGCTGGATATTGTTTAAATTTGAAAACATTAATGATATTGTTAATGTTTTAAAGGGAATGTTCTGTGCGAACGGAAATCCTTTTTCCGATTTTGAAACCATTACAATAATAAAGAATAATATTGTATTTATTTTGCTTTGTATTGTTTGCTGTACTCCTTGTTTTTCCTCCCTTTTCAAGATGATAGAGGAAAGAGCAGTTTATTCAACCGGAATGTATCTGGTTTACAGTATTTGCAACGTATTGTTACCGCTTTTGCTCTTGGCAATTTCCGTAACAGCGCTTATCGGTAACAGCTATAATCCGTTTTTATACTTTAAGTTTTAGAGGGTATTATGATAGAAGAAAAAACCTCTTTGGCAGAGGAAGTCAAAAATGTGGAATTAGATGAAACCACACTTTTAAAAAATTTCAGACGTATAAGAATAGCAAAAATTTGGACTGTGAGAATTTTCTTTGCGGTCTTTTTTGCCGTGGCTGTGGTGGCTATGATTATACCCTTGAGGCCAACCTATTCCGATGCGGAAAAGCGTGAACTTACAAAGTTTCCTAAATTCAGCTTTGGCGCACTGGTTAAGGGTGAATATTTCGGAGGAATCGATAAATGGTATTCCGACACCTTCCCTGCAAGAGAATTTTTTACCGATATAAATACCCGCATCACAGGCTTTTTCGGTAAAAATGAAGTGCAGATTCACGGTGAGGTTGAGGAAGGTGACGAAATTCCGTCGGTTGATTTGACAACGCAAAATCAGTCCTCTAATGTTACAACCTCAGAAGAGCAGACTTCAAGCCAAGACACTACTACGTCTCAAAACACTTCTTCAGCGCCGGTGTCATCAGCCCCATCATCTTCAGCTCCGCCTGCACCGCCGCCACCTATAACCCAAACCCTGGGTGCATTGCTTATAAACGGAGATACCGCCTATGAATACTATAATTTCTCACAGGCGGCGGCAGATATGTATACAACTGCTGTAAGCAGAGCCGGAGCCTTGCTCAAAGGAAAAGCGCAGGTGTATGATTTAATTATCCCAACAAGTATGGCTATAACCGCACCCGAAAAGCTGACTTCCGGCATTAATACCTCTAACCAAAAGGCGGCTATTGATTATATGCACTCAAAGCTGTTGGCTCCTGTTAAGTATGTTCCGCTTTATGATATGCTCAAAGCTCGCAAAGATGAATATATTTATTTTAGGACAGACCATCATTGGACCGCTCTTGGCGCATATTATTCCTATTGTGAACTAATGAAGGCAATGGGTAAAGAGCCTTTGCCGATTGATAACTATGTAAAGCACGAATTTCCCGGATTTTTGGGAACCTTTTATACCAGCAGCGGTAAGCTGCCACAGCTTGCAACCAAACCCGACACGGTTTATGCCTACCAGCCTACGGTTACTAATGTGTTAAGTCTTTATGATAAGGCAGGCTATTGGTATGATACAACAGTTATTTCGGACGTATCAAGGGTTTCTGCATCAAATAAATATCTAACCTTTGTAAAAGGTGATAATGCACTTTCTAAAATTGATAATCCAACCCTTTCTGACGGTAGTTCTTGTATTGTTATTAAGGAATCCTTTGGCAATGCGTTTGTGCCGTTTTTAGTACCGCATTATCAAACGGTATATATTGTTGACTACCGATACTTTGGGATGTTGGATGCAAGAGGACTTGTGCAGTTCCAGGCAGACAGCAAAGCCACCGATGTTATTTTTATTAATAATATTTCCGCTACACGTAACAAAACACTTATGTCGTATATTGATAATTTTGTAAGGTAGGTGCAAAATGGGCAAGTCAGACAAGACAAATGTTATGCGAATTCTGGATAAAGAAAAAATAGAATATGAGAGCTTTCAGTATTCTTCTTCACTTACAGAGGGTGTTTTGATAGCAGATGCTTTAGGTGAGGATGTAACATCGGTTTTTAAAACGCTTGTTACAGAGTCGGACAAAAAAGAACACTATGTTTTTGTGATACCTGTTGCCGAAACGCTTGATCTTAAAGCGGCGGCAAGGGCAGTTGGCGTTAAATCGCTTTCAATGCTTAAACAAAAGGAGCTTTTACCGCTTACGGGCTATATCCACGGTGGTTGCTCGCCCGTTGGAATGAAGAAGCAGTTTGTGACAGTTTTTCACAGTACCGCAAGTGTGTTAGACAAATTTTATGTTAGCGCAGGAAGAGTTGGCAGACAAATTAAGGTCAGCCCAAAAGCCTTGTCTGAACTTATTGGCGCTACCTTTGAAAATATTATTGTGGGTTAAAAAATGGAAGAAATAAAAATTGGGAAATACCGTCACTTTAAAGGGAATTTGTATGAGGTTATAGCAGTTGCCAAAAATTCCGAAACTTTAGAGCAAATGGTGGTTTACAAAGCACTTTACGGTGATGGCGGGATTTGGGTAAGGCCTGCCTCAATGTGGAATGAAACCGTAATAAAGGACGGTAAAGAGATTAAAAGATTTGAATTTTCAGAATAATTAAAACCGCATTCGTTATGAATGCGGTTTTGCTTTTATTCAGTGATTTCCCAATAATATTTTCTGTTTGATGGAGGAAAATCGTCAAGAATACCATATTCGGGATCGTAAAAAGTGCCGTCAAAATAAAGCGACCAATGCCAGCAGTGCGGTGTTTCAAGACTTAAAATGCAAACACGCGGCAGGTCTTGCTTCCTGGTTACGGGTTTGCGCTCTTTTTTATAATTTATACCATAGCTTTCAAGTGCTGAAAGCATTTGCTTTAAGGTGGTTTCACGCTCTGTTCCGACAAGCTCTGTTATTTCTTCTACAGAGCGGTCACTTAACATTGCAAGCACCGCCTGACCGCATTGGAGCGGCGTAGGTTCATAAATGTGAATGGGTTTTTTGGTTAGCGGCATTATATATCCTCACTTGGTATAATAATTTTTCTAATACTCGGTTATTATACCACCAAAAAAACCTTGGCGCAACAGTCTGTTTACAGATTTCTGACACCTGATAGCTTTTTGATCTTTTCTGCAAGACTGTCGGTAAGGTCATCTTGCGTAAAACGCCATTCCCAATTGCCTTTTTCTGTACCGGGGGTGTTTATCCGCGCGGCAGAATCAAGTTCTAAATAGTCCTGTAATGGTACTATTACCGTCTCGGCTTTTGATTTCATTCCGTATACTATAAGTCTTACAACAGGTGAGCCGCTTTTGTGATTGGGAACAAGGCGTTCAAAAAGCAGTAGCTCGTGCTTTGTAGCCTTGCTGTACCAGCCTAAAACAGTATCATTGTCGTGAGTGCCTGTGTAGCAAACGCAGTTGCGGTTAAAATTTTTAGGCAAAAAGGGGTTTTTAAGGTCACCGTAAAATGCGAATTGCAGTATCTTCATATTGGGGAAGTTGGTTTCTTTCATAAGTTTTGAAAGCTCGGGGCTTTCGCATCCTAAATCCTCTGCAATAATATGAGTACCTTTAAGAATTGGGTCCATAATTTTGAAAAAGTTCATACCCATTCCTTTTTCCCATTTTCCGTTTTTTGCATCCTTTGCTCCGTAGGGTACGGTATAATAATCGGCAAAGGCGCGAAAATGGTCGATTCTCAAGGTGTTATACATTTTTTTGTTGTGAAAAAGTCGGTGTTGCCACCATAAAAAGCTGTTCTTTTTCTGAAAATCCCAATCATAAATCGGGTTGCCCCAAAGCTGACCACTGCTTGAGAATATATCGGGCGGTACGCCTGCAACCAAAACAGGAGTCATATCACGGCCCAATTTAAAGCAATCGGGGTTGCTCCAAACATCGGCACTGTCCAAAGAAATGTAAAACGGGATATCACCAATAAGCTCAATGCCGATAGCTGTTGTAAAGGCTTTAAATTTTCTGAATTGGTGATAAAAAAGATACTGGGTAATTTCGTGAAAAAGAATATCCTTTTTGTGTTCTCCTTTAAAGCTTAAGAGTGCATCGGGCAGTCGGTATTTTAGGCCGTCCTCCCAAGCGGTGAAGGGTGCCCCGTTAAGGCTTTCTTTTATAGCCATAAAGAGTGCAAAGCTTTCAAGCCAAAAACGATTTTCCTTTTTAAATGTAATAAAATCCTTTTGTGCCGTATTAAAATTATCTGCCGCTTTTTTTAAAAGCGGCAGTTTAAATTTTCGCACGGCCTCATAGTCAACATTCTTCGGAAAGCTTACCTTTGGTATATCCTCGGCCGAGAGAAGTCCGTCCTTTACAAGCTCATCAATATCTATATAGAGAATTTCTCCTGCAAAGGCACTGGGTGAACTGTAAGGTGAATTGCCTTTTCCTATAGGCACAAGCGGCAAAATCTGCCAATAGCTTTGGTTGCTTTTTTTAAGAAAATCTGCAAAACGAAAAGCCTCTTCACCCAATGAGCCGATGCCGTATTTGCTCGGCAAAGAGGAGAGCGGCAATAAAACACCGCTCTTATTCTTGTTTTTTCTACCCCTTAACAGCACCGGAAGCGACTCCTTTTATAATATATTTTTGACTTGAAAGATAAAAAATCACAACCGGTATAATTGAAAGCACCAGCATTGCCATCAAAGCTCCCATATCTACCGAGCCGTAGCCGCCCTTTAAATACTGCACTGCTATGGGTATGGTTTTGTAGTCGTTCCCTATTACTAGGTAGGGCAGAAGATAGTCGTTCCATATCCACATAGTATTTAAAATTGCAACTGTTATTGCAGTTGGCTTGAGTATAGGGAAAACCACTCTCCAAAACAGCTCCAGTGTATTACAGCCGTCAATGGTTGCGGCTTCTTCAACCGTTAAGGGTACGGTTTTGATAAAGCCCGAAAACATAAAAACCGAAAGTCCCGAACCAAAGCCCAGATAGATTGCAATTATACCCAAGGGGTTATCAAGTCCTAAAACGTTTGCGGTTTTTGACATGGTAAACATAACCATCTGAAAGGGTACTATCATCGAAAACACCAAGGTGTAGTAAAGCAAAGAAGTGAGAGCGGTTTTAACCCTTGTTATATACCAAGCGGTCATAGAAGTGAAAATTACTATAGCCAGCACCGAAAAAACGGTTATAAAAAGCGACCATCCAAAGGCGCTCAGGAAACCGGTGTTGTTAATTCCCGTGATATAGTTTTCAAGTCCTGAAAAGGTTTCTCTTTCGGGCAGCATAAAGGGCGCCGAGGAAATTGAAAACTTTATTTTAAAGGAATTAATAAGAACTATAAAAACAGGGAAAATGAACAACGCCGCAAAAATAAGCAGTATTAAAAATAAAAATCTGTCGGTAACTTTCATTTTCATTAGCTTTCTACCTCTTTTCTTCGGGTAAAGCTTAACTGTGCCAAAGCTATTAACGCTACCAAAACAGAAAATACAACTGCCTTGGCTTGACCCACACCCTCAAAGCCGATTCTTGAATAAAACGTGTTGTAAATATCAAGCGCCACCATTTGTGTTTGGTTTGAGGGTGCGCCTGCAGTAAGCGCCAAATTTTGGTCGAAGAGCTTGAAGGAATTGGTGATGGTTAAAAAGAGGCAAATGGTGATAGAAGGCATTACCGAGGGAATGGTGATTTTGCGTAAAACGGTAAAAGCTCCTGCACCGTCAACACGGGCAGCCTCTAAAATATCGGTTGAAATATTTTGTATTCCTGCGATATATATTATCATCATATATCCTATCATTTGCCAGTTCATAAGGATAACAAGTCCCCAAAAACCAAAGCTGGCATTAGAGGTTATAGAATAATTAAAGTTGTAAAGTACGCCGTTTATTATTACCTGCCAAATATAGCCAAGCACTATTCCGCCTATAAGATTAGGCATAAAAAACACTGTTCTGAATACACTTGTTCCCGGTACAGAGCGAGTGAGCATCAGCGCCAAAACAAAGGCAATAAGGTTTATGCTTATAACCGAAACAACGGCAAATTTAACCGTAAACCAAAGGGACGGCAGAAAGGTCGTATCTTCGCTGAATGCCCGTACATAGTTCGTAATTCCCACAAAGGTGGCATCGCTTACAGTTCTGAATTCCGTAAAGGAGAGGACAAAGCCCATAATGAACGGGATGACAAATGCCACTGTAAATGCTGCAAGGGTGGGAAGTACAAATATGGGGAAAAAGCGTCTAATGGGATTTTTCATTAAGTGCGCTCACTCTTCCATTTATCAGTTATAATTTTTCTTACGTCGCTCCATTTTTTAGCTCCTTGAACATAATCAAGCAGAGCGTTGCCGACATCCTTTTTGTAAGCATCACTTGGGAATGCGTTGAAAGCCCAAGGTATATTTTTAACAGAATCATCTGCCATATAACGCGAAATTTCCTTTGCTAACGGGTCTGAAGGAAGTTCATTTTCCTTAAAGGTGTTAAACGGAGTTATAAAGCCCAGCTTTTCGGTAACATATTTTTTGCCTGTTTCGCTTGAAAACAGCCATTCAAGAAAAGCCAAAGAATTTTTCTGCTGTTGCTCACTGGCATTTTTGTTTATTGCAAAAAAGTTTTCTGTGCCAATGCAGATGCCTTGACCCTTTTCACCGTCAATACCTGTGTAAATCGGGAGCATTTTAATATCATTTTTGGATACGGTGTTGCCCTTTACACCCGAAATTTGCGACCAAGCCCAGTTGCCGTTTTGAACCATTGCGGCTTCACCTAACGCAAATTCCGCCATAGAATCTGCGACCGATTTAGAGCCTAAAAGGGTTTTCCCAACCACAGAGTTATTAACATAAAGATCAAATATATTTTCAAAGTTTTTGCTGTATTTGTAGTCTATTTTTTTTGCGTTGAGAAGAGACAGAGTGGCATCGGCATTGGGATCCTTCTCATAAAATTCATAGTAAATAGGAACATTTAAAAGATGTGTTTGCCAGCGCCAATCTTCTCCTGCGGAAAGTGAAGTAGAAGCGAAAACACCCTTAATACCTAAAGCCTTAAGGTTAGCACTCATATCCTCAACAACAGCCTTCAGCTTATCAAAGCTGTCAATTTCCTCTGCGGTGTTTATATCGGTTTTCTTATTGGGAAGGGCAAAATATTTACGCATAATAGCATCATTATAAATAATACCGTAGCCTTCTACAACATAGGGGATTGCGTAAACACCGCCGTCCTCCTTAATGGCAAGAGCGGGGTCGGACAAGTAGGAATAAAGCTTACTGTCTTTAAGGTCAAGGCAGTAGTCCTTCCAAGCCTCATAGCCAACAGGACCGTTGACCTGAAAGATTGTGGGTGCGCTGGATTTTGCAATTTCGGATTTTAAGGTTTGCTCATAGTTGTTAGCAGCGGCGGTAACAACTTTTACCTTTACACCGCTTTCCTTTTCGTAAATTTTTGCAAGCGCCTCATAAACGCTTGCCGATTCGGGCTTGAAGTTGAGGAAATAAACCTCGGTTGAATCATTTTTCTTGCATGCGGTAAGCCCCAATGCGGAAAGCACGCATACAACAGCCGTTATAATTGACATTATTTTAAGTTTCATTTTTTACTCCTCCAAAAAAAGATTTCTTTTAATACTTTTCCGCAAAATCGGTAAAATATGAAAATTATTTTTATTATTTGTGGGGACGCATAATCCTACAATACAAAAATTAATCTATCCTTAAATTAAAATTTATTTTTACATATAATTAATAAATGTTGCATTCTGTGGTTAAAGGTGGTAAAATGTTTTTGCGACACAACAGAATAATGCAAATTAAACGGGTGTATTTTATTTTGGTAAAAATGCATTCTCTTTTCGCATTCGTTTGATTTGCCGAAAGTTGTGTCGCAGCAATGTGAGATTGCGTTTTTCGTGCGCAAGGCTCGCCTCTGCGCACTTTTTAATTTTAAATTTTGCTGTTTGTAATTCTTCATTAACGGACAGTCGGGGACGCCTGTCCCTACAAATAAAAATTGAGGGGGATTTTTTAAAAATGAAACTCAAAAAAGTATTGGCTTTGATTTTATCAATCGTTATAATTTGCGGTGTTCTGCCTTTTGATTCTATCACGGTAAATGCTGATACAAGCGGATATTATACATACACCGTATCAAACGGTGCAGCAACTATTACTGATTGTAACATTTTTATAAGCGGTGATATAACGATTCCCACTACTCTTGGCGGATGTCCTGTTACAAGTATAGCCAGTTCTGCGTTTTATTATTGCAGAAGCCTAGAAAGTATAACCATCCCCGACAGTGTTACAAGTATAGGCCACTCTGCGTTTGAGGATTGTACAAGCCTAACAAGTATAACGTTGCCTTTTGTGGGTGGTAGCGCAACCTATGAAAGCTATTTGGGTTACATTTTCGGCGCAAATAGTTATAATAACAATTCCGATTATGTGCCTGAGTCATTAAAAAATGTTATATTAAGTAATGCGTGTACAAATATAGGCTATTCTGCGTTTAGAGGTTGCAAAAGCCTTGAAAGTATAACCATACCTGACAGCGTTACAAGTATAGGCTATTCTGCGTTTTATTATTGCACAAGCCTTGAAAGCGTAACCATACCTGATAGTGTTACAAGTATAGGCTCTTCTGCGTTTGAGGATTGCACAAGCCTTGAAAGCGTAACCATACCTGATAGTGTTGCAAATATAGGCTCTTATGCGTTTAAGAATTGTACAAGCCTTACAAGTATAACCATACCTGACAGCGTTACAAGTATAGGCACTTATGCGTTTAGCGGTTGCACAAGCCTTGAAAGTATAACCATACCTGATAGTGTTACAAGTATAGGCCCTTCTGCGTTTGAGAATTGCAAAAGCCTTACAAGTATAATTATACCTGATAGTGTTACAAGTATAGGCACTTATGCGTTTTACGGTTGCACAAGCCTTGAAAGCGTAACACTTGGAAACGCTATTACAAGTATTAAGGATTACACATTTAATGGTTGCACAAGCCTTACAAGTATAATTATCCCCGACAGTGTTACAAGTATAGGCTATTCTGCGTTTGAGGATTGTACAAGCCTGACAAGTATAACGCTGCCTTTTCTGGGTAGTAATGTAGTTGGATATAACTATTTGGGTTACATTTTCGGCGCAAATAGTTATAATAACAATTCCGATTATGTGCCTGAGTCATTAAAAAACGTTATATTAAGTAATGCGTGTACAAGTATAGGATCTTATGCGTTTTATGATTGCACAAGCCTTACAAGTATAGTTATACCTGACAGCGTTACAAGTATAGGCTCTTCTGCGTTTGAAGGTTGCACAAGCCTTGAAAGTATAATCATCCATGATAGTGTTACAAGTATAGGCTATGGTGCGTTTATAGGTTGCACAAGCCTTGAAAGTATAATCATCCATGATAGTGTTACAAGTATAGGCTCTTCTGCGTTTGAAGGAACGGCATATTATAACAACAGTGATAATTGGGAAGACGGTGTTCTATATATTGGTAATCATCTAATTGAATGCGAAACTTCAAAAAGCGGAAATTGTTCTATTAAGAACGGCATAAAAACTATAGCATTTTATGCGTTTAGAGGTTGCACAAGCCTTGAAAGTATAGCAATACCTGATAGTGTTGCAAATATAGGCTCTTATGCGTTTTATAATTGCACAAGCCTTGAAAGTATAGCCATACCTGATAGTGTTACGGTTATAGACTCTTATGCGTTTTATAATTGCACAAGGCTTACAAGTATAACCATTCCCGATAGTGTTACGGTTATAGGCTCTTATGCGCTTAAGGGTTGTACAAGCTTCGAAAGCATAACGCTGCCTTTTCTGGGTAGTAATGCAGACGGATATGGCTATTTAGGTCGCATTTTCGGTGCAAGTAGTTATACTGACAATTATCGTTACGTACCAAAGTCCTTAAAAAGCGTTATATTAGGTAATGCGTGTACAAATATAAGTGGTTATGCGTTTTATGGTTGCACAAGCCTTGAAAGTATAACAATCCCTGATAGCGTTATAAGTATAGGCGATTTTGCGTTTGAGGGTTGCACAAATTATACAATATGCACACCAAAATCTTCTAATGCATATTATTATACGCTCAACAATAGAATTCCTGTTATTACCGATGGCTATGCATACAGAGGAACGATAGGTAACACGGTTTGGGAATTTACAGAGCAAAGCGGTATCC
>JAZQKT010000047.1:0-5420 GCA_045542295.1 Acutalibacteraceae bacterium | reverse complement strand
AATTCTTCTATGTAGCTCATCTGATGGCTGGAGAACAGGACGATCTTGCCTTTTGCAATCTGTTCTTTTACCACATCCTTTAAGAGCATTGCATTTACAGGGTCAAGACCCGAAAAAGGCTCGTCAAGAATAATGATGTCGGGATCGTGAGCAAGGGCCGTAATAAGCTGAATCTTCTGCTGATTGCCTTTTGAAAGGGTTTCAAGCTTCTTATTACGGTATTCGGTCATTCCAAGACGTCCGAGCCAATAATCAACGGACTTTACCGCTTCCTTGCGACTCATACCTTTCAGCTCTGCAAAATAGGTGAGCTGATCAATAATAATTTTTTTGGGGTACAGACCTCTTTCTTCGGGAAGATAGCCGATACCGATTTTGTTGTAATCGATAGGTTCTCCGTCAATCAGCACTTCACCGCTGTTTGCGGGAAACACATCCATCAAGATTCGAATAGACGTTGTTTTGCCGGCACCGTTTCTGCCGAGCAAGCCAAAGGCTTTGCCACCCTCGGCTTTGAATGAAACTCCGGTGAGGACTTTCTTCTCACCAAAGGATTTTTCTATGTTTTTTAGTTCTAATACCATTTTTAACCTCCCAAAAAAAGTGTGCAGCCAAAGCCACGCACCGAAAAACGCAACTCCGATTGTTCGGCATATATATTATATAACGGTTACCAGCAAAAATAAAGTATTTTCGGAAAAGTTGCTATTTTTGATACAAAAAACAGCGGCAGGGAGATTTATTCTCTCTGCCGCTATAAAATTATTCTGTTTTATTAAGTGTTTTTTCTTTGGTCTTTTCAGTACATCAAATTTTTGCCCTTTGGAAGAAATTGAGTGTATTTTGCTTTGTGAACAAGCGCCCTCTTGCGGTGCCCGACTCGGCGCTCACTTGGAGCGCGGCGCAATCGTCGACCGCGGCGCTAATAAACACTTCACTTCATCGTCCACAGGACGCGCGAAGTGTTTATTCCCACTCGATTGTGCCGATGGGCTTGGGTGTGAGGTCGTAAAGGACGCGGTTAATGCCCTCAACCTCGTGGGTGATACGGTCAGTAATATGATGTAGGAGCGGATATGGGATATCCTCAATGGTGGCTGACATAGCATCGGTAGTGTTTACTGCGCGGATGATTGCCGGCCAGCCTTCATAACGGCTTTCGTCTTTAACGCCGACACTCTTAATGTCGGGAATAACTACAAAATACTGCCAAACCTTGCCTGCAAGGCCGTTTTTATCAAACTCCTCACGAAGAATTGCGTCAGCCTCACGGAGAGCGTGAAGTCTGTCCCTTGTGATAGCGCCAAGGCATCTTACACCAAGACCGGGTCCCGGGAAGGGCTGACGGTAAACCATTGAATGAGGAAGACCTAAAGCTTCACCTACAACACGAACCTCGTCCTTGAAAAGAATCTTTATAGGCTCAACAAGCTCAAATTTGAGATCCTCGGGCAGACCGCCGACATTGTGGTGAGACTTAACTGCCTTTTTACCCTCTGCCTGCTTTACGCTTTCAAGGATGTCGGGATAGATTGTGCCTTGAGCGAGGAAAGAAACGCCTTCAAGCTTGCGTGCTTCATCGGCAAATACATTGATAAATTCTGCGCCGATAATTTTTCTTTTCTTCTCGGGGTCAGAAACGCCTGCGAGCAGGTCAAGGAAACGGTCAGTAGCGTCAACATAAATAAGGTTAGCATCAAGCTCGCCTTTGAAAAGCTTGATAACGTTTTCGGATTCGTCTTTTCTCATAAGACCGTGATTAACGTGAACACAAACCAACTGCTTGCCGATAGCCTTAATAAGAAGTGCTGCTACAACCGAAGAGTCAACACCGCCGGAGAGCGCCAAAAGCACCTTTTTATCGCCAACCTGTGCCTGCACCTCTGCGATTTGTTCGGCAATAAACTTGTCTGCTTGTTCTTTTGTGGTTATTCTTGCCATTGAATCGGGACGTAAATTGTTGCTCATTTATAATACCCTCCCGTTAGTTAGTATAGTTATCGAAGTAGCCTTGAACCAAAACAACAGGAGTACCCTTGTCGCCCGAGCCGCTTGTAAGGTCACAAAGTGAGCCGATAAGATCGGTAAGCTGACGTGGGGTTGTACCTTGGGCTGCCATGTTGCCTACAAGACTGCCTGTTTTTGCCTTGATACTGTCACTGATTGCCTTTTTGAGCTCTTCACCGGAAAGATCCTTAAAGTCATTATCAGCCAAATATTTAAGCTTAAGCTCGTTAGGAGTACCGATAAGTCCGTCAGTAAAAGCGGGGGAAACAACGGGGTCTGCAAGCTCCCAAATTTTACCCTTGGGGTCTTTAAATGCGCCGTCACCGTAAACCATAACCTCAACGTGCTTGCCTGTTTTATCCAAAATACGCTTTTGAATGTCAAGCACCAAAGGCTTACAGTCACGTGGGAAAAGCTTAATTTTATCCTCGGTGGATTTATTAGAGCCTAAAAGACCGTAGTTTTCGTTACAACCGCTGCCGTTTACGGGTGCATTAAGAATTTCATCAAGACCGTAAACTAATTTAGCGCCGGCGGCCTTTAAAAGGCGCTTTGTACGTGCACGTGTGTGGATATCGCAGGTGAGAACACAATCGGTATAATCAAGTATAGCTTTAGCCTGGTTAGCAAAGATGATCTCAACCTCTGCGCCGCATTCCTTAATAAGATTTTCGTAATATTCAACATAGTCAACACCTGTAAATTCAAGCGGATGTGTACCGAAAACCTCACGGTAGCGTTCAAGGGTTAAAACGTCCGAATGGGGGTTAATGCCTGCCTCGTCGATCTTGTCCCAATCTGCAAGCTCGTTACCAACCTCATCGGAGGGGTATGCAAGCATAAGAACAATCTTTTTAGCACCTTTTGCAATACCCTTAAGGCAGATTGCAAAACGGTTACGTGATAAAATAGGGAAAATAACACCAATTGTACCACCACCAAGCTTTGCTTTAACATCGGCGGCAATATCATCAATAGAAGCATAGTTGCCTTGTGCGCGAGCAACGATGGACTCAGTGACGGAAATAACATCACGGTCACGAAGGCTAAAGCCTTCATACTCGGCTGCCTCAAGCACGCTGTTTGCCACGATTTCTGCAAGGTTATCGCCCTCGCGGATAATGGGGCAACGGATACCACGGGAAACTGTACCTACACGGCGGTTGTTGTCTGACATAAAAATCGTCCCTCTCTAAGAGAAAAATTAATAGTGGTATAAACACTAATACCAGAATATTATATACGATTTTTTTTTCTCTTGCAATAGTATAGAAAAAATTTTTTTAATATCAGATAAATTTTTTCTGATTTTTCAAAAAATCATATTTTACGGTTTAATAATATAGTAAAAATAATTAAAAATTTAAACTCTCTATTCTACCGTTACCGACTTTGCAAGGTTTCGGGGCTTATCTATATCACAGCCTCGGCTTTCGGCAACGAAATATGCAAGAAGCTGAAAGGGGATGACCTCAAGCAAGGGTGTAAGCAAAGCAGGTGCTTTTGGTATATGAATAATTTCGGTATCTCCGGTGTCGGGGTAGGCGGTGCTGTCACTCACGCAGACAAAAACATTGGCTCCTCTTGCTCGAACCTCTTTAATATTGCTGAACATTTTAAGATTAAGGCTTTGGTTAGCACAGAGGGCTATTACGGGAATACCGTCCTCTATAAGTGAGATTGTACCGTGCTTAAGCTCGCCGGCGGCATAGCTTTGGGAGTTTATATAGGAAATTTCCTTTAGCTTGAGAGAGGCTTCAAGCGCAACGGCATAATCGGTATTTCTGCCGATAAAAAATACGGTATCGTGATTTTTTAGTTTATAGGCTATTCTTTTTATATCCTCCTGACGGTTTAAGATCAGTGATATTTTTTGCGGAATAGCTTCCAAGCTGTTTAACAGGTGATTTAAGCTTTCATAAGCCACAGTGCCCAATTTTTCAGCCAAAAGAAAGGCAAACAGGTAAAGAACAGCAAGCTGGGTTGTGTAGCCCTTTGTTGTTGCAACGGCAATTTCGGGACCTGCGTGCATATAAATCACACCGTTTGCCGCTTTTGCGATTGAGCTTCCAACGGTGTTAACAATGCCCAAGGTAAAAGCGCCGGTTTGCTTGGCGGCATTAATCGCCGCCAGAGTATCGGCAGTTTCGCCCGACTGACTGATTGCTATTACAAGGGTTTCACTGTCGATTATGGGATTGCGATAACGAAATTCGCTTGCCAAATCCACCTCGGTGGGGATTCTCAACAATTCTTCAAAAAGGTATTTGCCCACCATACCCGCGTGATAAGCCGAGCCGCAGCCCACAATAGAAATTCTTTTGATTTTTTTAAGCTCACTGTCTGTAAGATTAAGCTTTGGAAAGGCAATTTTTCCGTTTTTTAGATATTGCCCGACAGTTAGCCCCACCGCTTCCGGCTGTTCCATAATTTCTTTCATCATAAAATGTGAATAACCGCCCTTTTCTGCGGCAGAAACGTCCCAGCCTATAACCGAAATTTTATTCGAGGTCATAGCACCGCTATTGTCGAAAATTTCAACCGAGTTTGGCGTTATAAATGCCGTTTCACCATCATTAAGATATATGACATTTTTTGTATGGGAAACAAGCGCGGTAATGTCCGATGCAATTAAATTACAACCGTTACCTATGCCGATTATGAGCGGACTGAATTTTTTTGCGGCAACCAGCGTTTCGGGACAGTCGGCACATATGATTCCGAGAGCGAAAGAGCCCTCAAGTCGGTTTACAACCGAATTGACAGCGACTTTAAGGTTGCCGTTATAATATTTTTCTAAAAGCAGAGGGATAACCTCGGTATCGGTTTCGCTTTTGAATTCAAAGCCGTCTGCTAAAAGCTCTTTCTTTAATTCGGCATAATTTTCTATAATTCCGTTGTGTACAACAGCAAATTTTTCATCATTGCTTAAATGCGGGTGTGCATTATTAAGCGTTGGCGCGCCGTGGGTAGCCCACCTGGTGTGACCAATTCCCAAAGCACCCTTTGGCATTTTGTCATTTTTAATCTCTTTTGAAAGTATTTCTATGCGATTTACAGTTTTATAAGTTTGAAAGCGGTTTTCGTTTAATACCGATATACCGGCAGAATCATAACCGCGGTATTCAAGTTTTTCGAGCCCTTCAAGTAAAAAATCTATAGCCTTTGTTTTTCCGCTGAATCCTACAATACCACACATATATATTAATCCCCAACTTTCACATTTTTTTTAGTATATGCGAAAGCAGGGGATTAATGCAGTAAATACGGTATATTAGCTTATCTTATTTTTCAATTAAAACTGTAATAAATTCAGTGTTGGGGAATTTGGCTTTGGTTTCTTCACTGAAATCATAGTCAGAAATAATTGTTGTAATTTCATTAAAATTACCGAAATTTCTTGATGCGGAAAA
>JAZQKT010000046.1:0-6433 GCA_045542295.1 Acutalibacteraceae bacterium | reverse complement strand
GACTTTCCGGAAACTACGGCGGATTTATGGGCGGTGGCCCCGGCGGTATGCGACCGGGTGGTAGTCAGGGTTCCTCAACAACTACAACCGAAGACACCGTCAGTATGAAGGGGTTAAAAGCAGCAAACAGTTTGCTGATCTCAGGCGGAACCTTTAAGATCGATTCTGCCGATGACAGTATTCATTCCGATGTGTCGGTTATCATTAACGGAGGAACGTTTACTCTCGCATCGGGTGATGATGCTATTCACGCTGATGATACTTTGACCATTACTGCAGGTAAGATTGACATTTCTGAATGCTATGAAGGACTTGAAGCACTGCACATTGACGTGCAAGGCGGAGATATTAAGTTGAAGGCAAGTGATGACGGTCTCAATGCCGCAGGCGGAACGGATCAAAGCGGAACCACCGGAGGCCGTGACGGGATGTTCGGCGGTGGTGGCAAACCCGGAGGTATGGGAGGTCACGGTGGTATGTCTTCAAACGCTAACGGAAGCATTAAAGTTTCGGGCGGAAATCTTTATATAAATTCCTCCGGCGATGGTATGGATGCCAACGGCACGTTGGAAATCAGCGGCGGGTATATCGTAGTTGTCGGCCCTACACAAGGCGATACTGCAACCCTTGATTATGATAAGAGTGCAACAATTACAGGCGGTACGTTTATCGGCACAGGTGCTCAAGGTATGGCGCAGACCTTTAGTGATTCCAAGCAAGGTGTAGTTGCTATAAGCGTTGGCAATCAATCCGCCGGAACAATAATTGTGCTTAAAGATAAAAGCGGAAACACTATCCTTGAGCACGCTCCCGAACTTAACTTTGCAGTAGTTATTCTCTCAAGTCCCGATATCAAAAAGGGCGAAACCTATACGGTTACCGTTGGCTCCGAATCGGGAGAATTTGAAGCAAATTAATATAACAACTTCCTTCACAAGTACATTTTAAAAATTATTGTTATCAAAAACCACTTTTTAGTTGGCATATAAATGGTTCGTAAAAGCCATAAAACTCAACCTTTATTAATATAAAGAAAAGTCCTTGTAAGCAGGGGCTTTTCTTTGTTTTTATATGAAAGTTATTTTTCTATTACAAAACTACATATATAAAAGCCAAAACCTAGACTGACGGGAGTTTGTTTTTTAACTCAAAGACTTTCCCATATCAATCTTATGTTACATTTACAGCTCCTTTTTGACAAAACCATCTTCACTGCATAAACGGCGGAAATTTTCTCTAAAAATAATTTTAATACGCATTTTTATATTTTTTATCACTTATTTCGCACAAAAACATAATATGTTATTGAAGTTATCTGCTAAAGCTTCAATTTTAGTATTTTAATTTAATAGGAGGATTTTTTATGGCAGATTTAAAAAACGGTTGCCCTACAGACGCCGCATTTAAGGAAGCGGTATGTGTAGATGCGGGCAGAGTTTACGACTCCTGCTGTGATAGGGATTGTCTTGAAGATTTGCGTTGCTTCTTTTTGCCCGAGGACCAAGACCTTATTCACAACGCTGTGAGCGTTAGATTGCGCTCTGCAGAGGTACTTAATGTTTTTATTGACGTGCAACCCGTAAACTTTAACAAGGGCTTTTATTCTTGTGACCTTACATTTTTCTTTCTTTTGAGCTTTGACATTTTCACCTCACCCAAGACCCGCGCCGCCTGCGTAAACGGCATAACCACCTACAGTAAACGGGTTATTCTTTACGGAAGTGAGGGTAATGTTAAAACCTTCTCAAACACCTTTAGCGAGGATTGCATAAACGTAAACACCACCCAAAACGGCAACAACTGCCCCAAATGTGTTGTGCAGGCGGTTGACCCTGTCCCTCTCTCTGCACGCATAAGCGAGATACGCGATTGTTATGACAATGTTTGCTGTATTCCGGATTGTGTTTGCAAATGTATAGGCGGCAATGTTGTAACCGACCAACAGAGCGGTGAGCCCACTGTTTTTGTCACCTTGGGACTATTTACAATAGTTCAGCTTATCCGCAATGTGCAAATGCTTATTCCCGTTTATGATTTCTGCATTCCCGAAAAGGCATGTACCGACTCTGCTAACGACCAACCCTGCGATGCTTTCAAAAAAATTAAATTCCCCACCGACGATTTCTTCCCTCCCAGACCCTGTGATATTTCAGGCTATGGCTGTGGTTGCGACAACTGCGAGCAAGAATAAAAAATTCCCGAGCATAACGCTCGGGAAAAATTTTAATTACTAATC
This sequence comes from Acutalibacteraceae bacterium, assembly GCA_045542295.1. Classification (GTDB taxonomy): domain Bacteria; phylum Bacillota; class Clostridia; order Oscillospirales; family Acutalibacteraceae; genus UBA737. The sequence goes on along the minus strand of JAZQKT010000046.1, from coordinate 4,197 downwards.
AAGTGCGGAAATATCCAGCATATCAAACTGTGAGAAAAAGGCCTTCAAATCGGCAATATCCTTTGCAATTCCGCCGCTTACATTACTTTCAAAATTCATTGGCATAACAGGATCGTGTACGCTGAGGCGCAACAAAAACCAACCGTTTGGAGTTGATACTCTGATGCCTTCACGGTTATCATCGGCAATTTGGTATTCCGAAATACCCTCTGCATATTTGAAAAGCTCTGTTATAACCATGTTGCCGTAGGTCTTAAAATCCTCTGCCTTAATGTTAAAGCGAACCTCTTTTTCCTCTAAAGCCATCTTAAGCGGCTTTAACAGCTTATTAAAATCGGTTCCTTTTGCCAGCTCAATAACGATTTTAGTCACAAGGTATGCACCGTCATCAAGGAAATAATTTTCCTTAAGTGCCGCATGTCCGGAGGTTTCTATAGCAAGTGGGCAGTCCTTACCTTCACCTGTAAGCTCAATCGCCTTGTTTATAACATTCTTATAACCTCTTCTGTAGCGGTAGTGCGAGCATCCAAGCTCTGATTCTATAAATTCCTTAAGTCCGTCACTAGTAACCGAGTCTGTAACTATAACGGCATTTTTTCTGCCACCCGCCGCTATGTAGGAAGCTAAAGCTATAAGTCTGTTGCGGTTAATTTCCTCACCGCTTGAATCAACACAGCCGGCTCTGTCAACATCGGTATCAAATATAATTCCAAGATCCGCATTCACTTCCCTAACAGCCTCACAAATGCTTTCCATTGCCTTTGCGTTTTCGGGATTTGGGATATGATTGGGGAACATACCGTCCGGCTCTAAATAGCGGCTTCCCTTAATATCCGCTCCCAATGCTTTCAAGACATTCTCGGCATAAAAGCCGCCGACACCGTTTCCTGCATCCACAACAATTTTATAGCCTTTAAGCGGTTTCTCACTCTCACTCTTGCCTACCGATTCGCAAATCATACGTCTGAGTCTTGCCGCATAGGCCTTCATATAATCACATTTAATAGTGATGCCTGCACAGTTACAAATGATTTCCTCGCCATTGTTTGCAAGGTCAACAATCTCTGTTAGATAAGAGCTTTCAATGCCGCCCTCGGGAGTGAAAAACTTAATTCCGTTACGGTCAAACGGGTGATGGCTCGCCGTAATCTCAATAGCGGCATCGGTTTTAAGGTCAACCGTTGTCATAAACATTGCGGGTGTTGATGCTAAACCGCAATCAAGCACAGTAATTCCTGCATTGTTAAGCGCCTCAATAACCTTTGTTGCAATCGCCTCCCCTGTTATACGGGAATCGTGACCTACTGCTACTGTCAGCGCCGAGGGACTTTTTGAATATTTGTTTACATACCAAACCGCAAATGCCGCCGTAATATCATAAGCGGCTTGCTCGGTAAGGTTTACCTCATTGCCGCCCAAAGGGCTTGCAACCCCTCTTATATCCGTTCCGCTTTTAAGTGCCTTGTAATCCATAAAAAATTCTCCTAATCACGCAAAGAAATATTGTGCCGAAGCATATCCGATTGCTAAAAGCGCAAGTGCCGACGCTGTGTAAATCAAGGATTTTAAAAACAGCCGCTTCGAATCACTTTTGTTATTTGTATTTTTCATATAAACCACCTCTAAAATAGTGTTGCCTTTTTTAGAGAAGATTAATCAGGTGTTAAATATGACCGTATCTGTATTAGCGCAAAATAAAATAAAAATAATCCTTACTCATACCGAAGTAATAAGCTGCTTTGGTGAATACAGCAAGCTTTGTTCGCTTACACCGTTGGTTAAAACCTCACTAACCATGCTTTTCAGCGATATAATAGCCTCAAGTAATGTGTTTCCTGAAAACTGCAAAATTTCCGCTAAAATTAAGGTTAAAGAAAGTGTTGGCTGTGAAATAACCCTAACTGCCTTTAGCCCCGGAAGAAAAGCTGTGGCAGAAGAATGGGTTTTTCTTTTCCCGGATTCCGAAAGTCTTACCAAAGCACTTATAGAGCTTTATAAAGCTAAAAGCAATCTGCGTTTTCAAAGTCATCTTTACAAAAATGATTCCTCTTACTGCCTTTTTTTAAGATGCAAAAACGCAAAAGAACGATTTTTTTGGCTTAATGAATTTTGTTTTGGAAAAACCAACGACGCCATAACCGCCGCTCACATAAAAGAATACGGCAAACCGCTTATTTTAAACTGCGCTATAGAAAAATACGGCAAAGCCTTTTTAAAGTAGTTTCATCTGCTTTACCCTTTCTTCCATTTCGGTTGAAAACAGATAACTGCCTGCAACAAGCACATTAGCTCCGGCGTTAACTGCCAAAGGAGCTGTTTCGCCGTTAATACCACCGTCAACCTCAAGGTCTATATTAAGACCTCTGCGCTCACATTCAGCTTTCAGCTTTGAAAGCTTGGGCAATGCCGATGGCATAAAGCTTTGACCGCCAAAGCCGGGTTCAACCGACATAACAAGCACCATATCGCAAAGCGGTAAAAGCTCAAAAATTTCTTCAGGCTCTGTGCAGGGCTTAATGGTAAGGCAGGATTTACAACCCAGGTCTCTTATCTGCTGCAGAGTTTCAGCAACAGGGCTTCCAGCCTCAAAGTGGAAGCCTAAAATATCCGCACATTCTGCAAATTCTTTTATATATCTGTGTGGACGGTCTATCATAAGATGCACGTCAAGAAGAACACTTGAATGCTTTTTGATTGATTTAATAATTGGCACACCAAACGAAATATTTGGCACAAAAATACCGTCCATAACATCTAAATGAAGCATATCAACACCTGCTTCTTCAAGACGCTTAATATCCTCTGCAAGTGTTAAAAAATCTGCCGTAAGGACAGAAGGTGATATTTTTACCGACATTTTACTTCTCCTAATCAACTTTATTTCATACTTATTTTAATTCATAAGCCGCTTTTTGTCAATTAATAACACAAAAACATTTAAAGCCGTTTCTGAAATGCTTTTCACATTCCAAAAACGACCTTGTGTTTCGGCTCTTTTTAGGTTATCGGCGTTAGTCTAATGTTTAAGTCCGGGGTCCGGCACTATTTTTTCAGCAGGCAGCTCTAAAAGCTCGGGATTTTTGAGGTATTTTTTCATTGCTCTGAAAGCCATTGCAAAATAACTGCCGCTGCAAATACGTTCATCCATAACTACACCAAGCGGTATTGAACGTTCAAAAACAATTTCTCCGCCCTTGCGCTTTGGTACCTCACGCAAATTACCCATTGTTATAAAAACGCTGGTTGTGCCGAATTCATAACAGTGATGATAAATATGGTTGGTCCTGATAGAAATAAGGTTTGAAATTACAAGGCTGTTGTGGAACGGTGACATATCAATAACGAATTTGGGCAAGAGACCGTATCTGTCAAGCAGCTTAAAAAGCCTTACTCCCCATCTCAAAAGACCAGGTACGCTTAAAAGGAATTTTATCATTTTTTCGGTACCGTTCTTTTCGGGAACCTCACGGTTAGACTCAACATATTCATTGATTTTTTTATCCACGTCAAAAATAGTATCCTTTAAATCAAAATACATTTTAGACATTGTGCCGTTATCAGCCTGACCGCTCTTCAAAACAACCATTGAAATAGCACATTCTTTTCTTGCATAAGCCTTACTGTTCACAATAAAACGGTTAAGCTCGGGATACTCCGCCATAGTCCTTAAATAAGCGGCAACCAACACAGACATATGACTAAGGTTTACACTCTGCTTGCGTTTATCGTTTAGATATTTTTGTATATTATCATAAGGTATATCAATTGTTATCATATTCATAGAGTCAACGCGTTTGCTCATTATATGCGCTGCCACCGTATACATAGGATCAGTGTTTTTTAATCTTTTTCCGTCAGCTCTCATCGTTTTTCCCCTTAAAGCTATTTTTTACGATAATACATTACAACAACATTATATTAACATATTTCGATAGGAAATACAATTATTTTTTGAACAAATTGTTAAGCAGATGAGGAATATCCGAACTCGCCTAAAACGGCAGTATTTAGGCGCTTTTTGGATTATTGGCGGCGGCAGGCGCCAGCCTTACCACCTTCACTGCACCAAAAATCACACGAAATTCTGCACGTTTTAGGTCGCAGAATTTTTACGGTGCCGATTTTTGCATCGGCACGGCACAAAACGCAGCAAATCCTGACGGATTTGCGAGTATTTTAACACAGCAGAGGTGAAAA
>JAZQKT010000045.1:0-2493 GCA_045542295.1 Acutalibacteraceae bacterium | reverse complement strand
AAGGTCAAGTATGGATTGGTAGAATAATTCAACAAGGCCTTATCACCTGTTTATAATGTATGAGAGTTACCCTTATTTTCCCTTATGGGAGTGATACAAGGTGGTAAACAACGGTTGTTTATAGTGCTTAAAAGTTCAGTGAACATACATACTAATCACTAAAAAGCTAACTTTTGTTAAAAAAATGTTTTGCTCAATCGAATTCAGGTCCCGCCTCGCGCACCAAAAGAAAAGTCATCCCAATCGGGATGGCTTTTTTCTTTTGGTGCAGCTATATTCGCCTTCGGCGAGCTAAATTTGCTTTGCAAGCGAAATTGGCTTTCGCCAGCTAAATTGCCTTTCGGCAGCAATATAGGCGAATATAATTTAGCTAATACCGCAGGTATCAATATCGCTTTTGCGCAGCAAAAATATCGCTCCGGCAAAGCCGGAATATCGCTAAATAATAACCACCCTTGATTTGTGGGTGTCTACTTTTTCTTGACAAGTGCATTTCATGAACCCACCCCCTACTTTTGTCTATCATATCACATAAGTAAGAAATTGAAAGAAACTTACATAAATCTTAATAAAGCGGCTGTCAAACGACAGCCGCTCAAATAGGTATATGTTATTCTTCTACAAGCTCAGCCTCGGGAGCATTTTTCTTGACGCTCTCGATACCGATTTCGCAGCTGGACTTTGTCTTGTAGCCTTCAGATGTACCAATGATCTCGCCGTTACCAGCCTTCAGGCGGAAACGGTATTCACCGGCCTTGTCTTCATACAGTTCAAACTTGGGGTGCTTAACTTCTGCAACGGGAGTCACAGTCTGATCCTCAACACCGCCAACACAATTCTTCTTGATACTGTTTGCGCCATTGACGCAAGCATCCTTGCTGCTATAAACCTCAGAGGTAAGAATGGTCTCGCCGTTACCGGTCTTCAGATCAAACTTATAGCCGCTTGCAGTTTCCTTAATAATAAACTTTCCCATAATATTGCATCCCTTCTATGTATAAATTAGCACTTTCCATTGAAAAACCCAATATTATATGCCATTTTTAAAATAGCATAAACATTACATCTTGTAAATAGTCTAAAACTAATTGAGCTTCACAACAAGAACATCATCAATCTTTTATATGCTGTCTATATTGGGATATACAGCCCTGATTTTCAGACAAGTTCGCGTAAAAAATGGGAGAATTTACGAGTATTTATCAAGAATAAATGAATAAAAACCTTTATAGTGAAATGAATAACCCGTTTTGTTTACTCCTGTGCGCTTCAATCCAAGATGCTCCAAAACGGCAATCGATTTGCTATTCTGCTTACTGGCATAAGCCTCAACAGTCTCAATCTCCTGAGGAAGCTCCTTTACTAACCATCTATACAACAAAGTAAAAATGCCAGATCCATGAAATTCTGAAATAATCTGGATATCCTCCATAAGCAGAAAAAGAGCGTCATAATTTATATAAAACCGAAAATATCCTATTAGCCTATCATCAACAAATATCAAAACTGTTTTACGAGCATCATTCTGCATTTCAGGATAAATATTAGATACCCATAATTCAAAATCTTCTTCATAGGAGCGATTTGTTGGCGCAATAACACTCATATTGGAATGTAAAATATGAAACAATTGCGGCAAATAATCTATAATATCTTGCGAATCTAAATATCGAAAACAAACATTATACATGCGAAATACCCCTCAAATAAACGACCTAAGAGAAACAATCCTATCGATATCAATTCAATGTTAAAAAACAAAAACCAACCTTTCGGTTAAGGTTTTGTGTTCGCGTTACCTATTTTCCCAGGCAGTCGTCCGCCAAGTATCGTCGGCGCGTGTGAGCTTAACTTCTCTGTTCGGGATGGGGAGCGAGGCGACCGCCGCCTGTGGCGGAGTCAAGGGAGCCGAGCGAGTGGCAGCGGTCGGTGTGCAACGCAGCTGCTCCGTCAGCAAGGCGCACACCGGGCACCGCAACAGGAAACCGAAATAACACCCCAAAATTATATCCAATTCATTATATATAAAGCTAAAAAAAGTGTCTTGCCGTCAGCTAAAATAATAGCCGTAGTGGGCTCTAAGGCCCTTGGCAAAACACCTTCTACAACAAATTTAGCAGAAACAAGTGAATATGTCAACGATAAATTTTCTTTTTTAAAAAAGACGACGATCACACTGACAGACCAATGTTACAAATATAAAGAGAACCCCCGACCTATTGGTCAGGGGTTTGTGTTCGCGTTACCTATTTTCCCAGGCAGTCGCCCGCCAAGTATTGTCGGCGCAGATGAGCTTAACTTCTGTGTTCGGGATGGGAACAGGTGGACCCTCATCGCAATCAACACGAACTATTTTGGTGACCCATACCGGATTCGAACCGATGTTAACGGCGTGAGAGGCCGCTGTCTTAACCACTTGACCAATGGGCCATTGGTGCACCTTCACGGACTCGAACCGGGGACCCACTGATTAAGAGTCAGTTGCTCTACCAA
>JAZQKT010000044.1:0-2729 GCA_045542295.1 Acutalibacteraceae bacterium | reverse complement strand
CGGATTTTGAAAAGATTTTTTGTGACATAAAAAACGCTTTAGGTACAGAGCGTTTAAAAAGCTTCCATTCTCATTTTTCAAAAATTGAGTACACTACAGGCGGCGAAAAGCGCCACCTTACCTTTGAGGATACTGTTTATGGTCCGCAGTTTGAGCCTGTTATGGAGCTTACTTGTAAGTATGACTGCAGTCCGGTGTTTATCTGTGAATCAGCAGGCACTCAAGCAGAGGACGCAAAGCAAATGAAGGATTATTATATCTCGTTAAAGAAGGAGATGACCAAATGATTTGGCACAGTTCAACCGCTCAAGAGGTTTTAAATGAATTGCAGGTTGATGATAAGGAAGGTCTTGTTAACGGAGTTGTGGATCAAAGGCTTGAAGAATTTGACCGCAATGTTATTTCACGCATAGAAAGACCAAGCTTTTTGCGCTGCTTTTTATCACAGCTTAAAAGCAAGCTTGTTATTTTCTTAATTATTATTGCGGTAGTTGCTTTTATACTCTCATCGGTTTACGGTGTTGTAAATTCATACTCACCGTTACTTATTATAGGTATTGTATTAATTAACGCATTTATCAGCGCTTACTATATTTTTGCCTGCAATAATACATTGGAAAACATTAAGCATATTACAAATCCCACCGCAACCGTTTTGCGTGAGGGTATTGTAAAATCCGTTAATTCGGCCTTGCTTGTTCCCGGTGATATTATTCTTCTTGAAGAGGGTGACTATATTCCTGCGGATGCCAGAATAATTGAGTCTAATGAATTTAGATGCAATGAAACGGTGCTTACAGGTGATGAGGTTCCGGTGGAAAAAAATGCCGAAGGAATTTTTGAGGAAATCACTATTCTCGAAAAGCGCAGTAATATGGTATTTTCAGGCACAAGTGTTGTTCACGGAACAGCAAAGGCGGTGGTTGTTGCAACCGGTCTTAACACTGAAGTCGGCAGAACCTCGGCTATTTTACAGCAAACCGGTGACGATAAGCTCCCGCTTGAAGATCAAATGAAAAGTATTGGTAAAATTGTTAATGTAGTAATTCTTTCTATTTGTCTTTTAGTATTTCTAATATCCATGATACAGAATTTTTCCTCTGACCAATTTGCAAGAATTACAATAAACAATATAATGAGCGCTGTAGCATTGGCTGTTGCGGCTATTCCCGAGGGCTTGCCTGCAATTACTACAATAGTTATCGCAATCGGTATTCATCGTATTTTGAAAGATAAAATTATTGTTAAGGATGCCTCTGCCGCAGAGCTTCTCGGTAAAACAGATGTTATTTGCTGTGATAAAACCGGTGTATTCACAAGAAACAAGATGGTATTAAGCAAAATTTATGACGGCAAAAAGATTACTGATTTAGAGACTGACGGAGTAGATGAAAATTCTTCACTGATTTTGAGACTCGCCGCCGCTTGTACTACACTTAATAATGACTCTACCGAAAACGCTATTGAAAAGGCGTGTCTTGCTTATAATTCAATGTCGGTTCAGGATATTAATGGTATTTTTCCGCATATTGCTGAAGTTCCGTTTGATACTGAACGCAAAACAATGACAGTTATCACTATGATAAAAGAGCAACCCTTTGCAATAGTCAAAGGCGCTCCTGAAACGGTTGTTCCATGCTGCAAGGGGTGTGATATTGAGGCAATTTTAAAATATAACGAAGAGCTTGCCAATGAAGCGTACAGAATAGTTTGTATCGCTATGAAGCCGCTTGATACTATCCCTGCAAATCCTACTTCCGAAGAAATAGAAAATGAGCTCATTTTTGTTGGACTTTTGGCACTCAGCGATCCTCCTCGCGAAGGTGTTATCGAGGAGATTGCCGCCTGTAACAACGCAGGTATAAAGGTTATTATGGTTACGGGTGATAATCTAAACACAGCTAAAGCAGTTGCAAGAAGAATCGGCATTTTAAAGGATGGTACTACTGCTATTACCGGGGCAGAGCTTAATGAATTAAGCGATGCTGAGTTGGTTGGTAATATTGAAAATTATTCGGTATTTGCAAGAATTACTCCTGCAGATAAGTCACGCATAGTAAAGGCTTGGCAGCAACGCAAGAAGGTAATCACCATTACGGGTGACAGTGTTGAGGATGCCGATGCGTTGGCTCTGGCGGATGTTGGCTGTGCAATAGGTAAATTCGGTGCAGATGTTGCCAAGGGCAATGCGGATATTATTATTTCCGATAATCGCTTTGACTCAATTGTTCATGCAATTAAGGAAAGTCGTGGGTTGTTTAATAATATCAGAAAATCAGTGAATTATTTGTTTAGCTGTAATTTTGCTGAAATTTGGGCTATACTCTTTGGTTTGTTGATTTTTAAATTTCCTCCTGTTGCTGCGGTACAGCTTTTGTGGATTAATTTGCTTACCGACTGCGCTCCTGCAATGTCACTTGGTATGGAAAAGGCAGAGGATAACTGTATGAAATCAATGCCGCTTTCCACAATAGGCAGAATTTTTAATATGAAATCTTTGATTTTTATAGCAATTCAGAGCTTATACATAATGCTTATAACCTTGATTTCGTATTCCGGCGGCTTGGATTTCGGTGATACTGCTACTGCTATGACAATGGCATTTACAACACTTGGAATTTCACAGCTTTTCCATTGCATAAACAGCAAGTTTGAGGGTACTGTATTTAATAAAAATATTTTTGCAAATAAATTTATGAACTTTTCTATAGCAATTACAATGTTTATAA
>JAZQKT010000043.1:0-28948 GCA_045542295.1 Acutalibacteraceae bacterium | reverse complement strand
GATGAGTTGGCCGACCTTATGATGACCTCTCCCAAGGAGGTTGAAGACTCCATTAACCGTATCGCTGCCAAGGCTCGTGCTGCAGGTATGCACCTGCTTGTTGCAACCCAACGTCCCTCGGTTGATGTTGTTACAGGTGTTATTAAGGCTAACATTCCAACCAGAATTGCCTTTGCGGTTTCATCTCAGGTCGACAGCAGAACAATTCTTGATAATGCCGGAGCCGAAAAGCTTTTGGGCAGGGGAGATATGCTTTTCCGTTTTGCAGGCGCACCCAAGCCCAACCGTATACAGGGCTGCTTTGTAAGCGATGAAGAGGTTGAGGCGGTTGTTAATTATATTAAGGGTGACAGAACTGCAGAATATGACGATAATGTCATGGTTGAAATTGAGCGTCAAGCGGCAGTAGAAAAGAAGCAGAAAACAGGACTCCCCGAGGATGGACCCGATGAAGACCCTATGCTTTCGGAGGCCATTAAGGTTGTGGTTGAAAATGGTATGGCTTCAACCTCGCTCTTACAGCGAAAGCTCAAGCTTGGATATGCCAGAGCTGCAAGAATTGTTGATATGATGGAGGAGCGTGGAGTTGTTGGCCCTTATGAAGGCTCAAAACCGCGCAAGGTACTTATTACACCAGAACAATTAATGGAACGTGAAGCCGCCGGTGAGGAATAATGACTGATAAAAAGCCCCGCAAAAACAGAGTAATTGATGCCATAACAGCAGTAGTTTTATGTATTGCTGTTTTTGCGGTGGCAGTTGTTATAAGTGATATTGAAGCAGCAGATTTTCTGCTGTTCGGTAAGAAACCCTTTAACAGGGAGGAAGACTTTGTCCGTATAATTGATGTAGGTCAGGGTGACAGCATCCTGGTTTACAGCAACGGTTATTCTGCCCTTATAGATACAGGTATTGAGGATTCCTCGGCGGAGGTTTTAAAAACACTTGAAGACTGTGGTATAAAAACTCTTGATGTTTTGCTTTTGACACATCTTGACAGTGATCATATAGGCGGAGCAGAGGATATTACCGATGTTTACGGTGTGGGTAATTTAATTCTACCCGAAATGGCGCCCGAGAGTGAGGGCGTGATTTCTGCCAAAGCTGTTATGGATAAGGTGAAAAAGAGCGGCGGTAGTGTTTACACTGCGGTGCAGGGTATGAATTTTAATATAGGTGAGTTTGAACTGACCGTTTTGGCGGTATACCCCGAGCTTAAAAGTACAAATAACCGTTCTATAGTAACGGCGGCAAGGCTTGGGGACAAACGTTTTTTGTTTACGGGCGATATTGAAGCAACTGCAGAGGAAAGGCTGCTGGGGGAAGGGCTTGACCTTAAATGTGATGTTTTAAAGGTTGCTCATCATGGCAGCAGTACTTCGAGTGATGAGGAGCTTTTGAAAAGAATATCGCCGCGTTTTGCGGCAATTTCTGTAGGGCAGGATAATGAATATGCACATCCCCATAATGAGGTGCTTAATTTACTTGAATATATAGGTGCAGAGATTTATCGTACCGACCTTGACGGTGACATAAGCTTTTATGTTGAAAACGAAGAAATAAAAATTAAAACCGAAAAATAGCGGAGGTGCATTATGGCTAAAAGGGTTTGCCTTTACGGTATACTTGCGGCAGGCTGCATCATTTTTGGCTATCTTGAGCATTTGGTGTCACTTGATTTTATAGCTCCGGGTGTAAAGCTGGGGCTTGCAAATTCGGTGGTGCTGTTGCTTATTCTTAAAAATGATATTAAAGGGGCTTTCGCTGTTAATATTGTTCGCATTTTGCTGTCTTCTTTACTTTTTTCAGCACCTTCAACCCTGCTTTTTTCTTTTTCTGCAGGTATGATTTCAACTGCAGTGATGGCTTGTGTCGGAAAGTTTAAATGCTTCAGTGCAGTAGGCTTTAGTGTTATAGGTGCTGCAGTACACAATATAACACAGCTTATCTGTGCTGTTTTTTTACTTGGGACAGGCGTTGTTTATTATTTGCCGTTTTTGCTTGTGTCTGCCCTTATAAGCGGCATTTTAATTGGAATATTATCAAATATATTACATATAAAATTTGATTTCAAAAGGAATGATTTATAGTGTGCGGATTTGTTGGGTTTACAAATTTTATTAAGGATGACGGCACGCTTCTTGAAAAAATGATGGACCGAATCGTTCACCGAGGTCCTGATTCAGCAGGTAAGTTTGTTGATAGTGAAATAGCACTTGGTTTTAGAAGACTCAGCATTATTGACCTTGCCGAGGGCGACCAGCCTATGTTTAATGAGGATAAATCCTTGGTGCTCACCTTTAACGGTGAGATATATAATTTCAAGGAGCTGCGGGCGGAGCTTTTGGAAAAGGGACATACCTTTGCAAATAATTCTGACAGTGAGGTTTTGCTTCACGGCTATGAGGAATGGGGCGAGGGAATGGTTACCCGCCTTAGAGGTATGTTTGCTTTTGTTATTTTTAACCGTAAGGATAATTCTCTTTTTGCCGCACGGGATATGTTCGGTATAAAGCCGTTTTATTATACATTTATGGGTAAAAGTTTTATATTCGGCTCTGAAATAAAGGCGTTTTTAGAGCATCCGGATTTTAAAAAGGTACTTAATGAGGAAGCACTTGGACACTTTCTATCATTCCAGTATTCTCCTACAGAGGAAACCTTTTTTGAAAATGTTTTTAAACTGCCTCCTGCACACTATTTCACCTATAAAGACGGTGAGATGAAAAAGGTGCGCTATTGGAAACCCGATTTCACCCCCACCGAGGGTGTTCTTGAATATTTTGCAGACCTTACCGATGCCGCTGTGCGTGAATCGGTTGAGGCTCATAAAATTGCAGATGTTGAGGTTGGTTCATTTCTTTCTTCGGGTATAGATTCGAGCTATATCGCCGAGGCGGCAAAGGTTGACAAAACCTTTACAGTAGGTTTTGAAAGTCCGGACGGTGACCGTTATAACGAAATTGGCTTTGCAAAGGAATTTGCAGAAACGATTAAGGTTGAAAATATTTCAAAGGTTATAACACCCGAGGAATATTGGGATAGCTTTGGTAAAATACAATACCATATGGACGAGCCTTTGGCTGACCCTGCAGCAATTGCACTCTACTTTGTGAGTCAGCTCGCAAGTGAGCATGTTAAGGTTGTGATGTCGGGTGAGGGTGCTGACGAATTGTTTGGCGGCTACCGTATTTACCAAGAACCTATAACACTTACCTTTTATGATAAATTGCCGTTTGCTATAAGGCGCATTATTTCTAAAATTTGTGAACGGCTTCCACAAAAGCACGGTATAAACTACCTTGTACGCAGAGGAAAAACCATTGAAGAGCGCTTTATAGGAAATGCAAATATCTTTTCTGTAAAAGAGCGCAACAGTATATTGAAAAGCACCGTTGCCCAGAGCGCAGAGGAGCCAAAGCTTCTTTGTGATAAATTTTACAGTGAGGTTAAGGATAAGGATACCGTTACAAAAATGCAGTATCTTGATATTAATATGTGGCTTATGGGTGATATTCTGCTTAAGGCTGACAAAACAAGTATGGCAAATTCTTTAGAGCTGCGAGTACCGTTCCTTGACAAAAAGGTTATGGAATTTGCAAGCACAATTCCGCTTAAATGCCGAGTAAACACCGAGACCACAAAGCTTTCGCTCAGAAAGGCGGCAGAAAAAACCTTACCAAAAAGGACTGCAACAAAGGATAAATTAGGCTTTCCGGTGCCTATAAGGGTTTGGCTTAAGGAGGATGTGTATTATAATACTGTCAAAGCGGCCTTTACATCCGAGGCGGCAGAGAAATATTTTAACACTGAAAAGCTTGTGGCACTTCTTGATTCGCACAAGGAGGGCAAAGCAGATTTAAGCCGCAAGATTTGGACGGTTTATACCTTCCTTGTTTGGTATGAGCAATTCTTTGTCAATGAAAAGTAAAATAAAACCTCATTTTCAGGATAAACTAATCTTGAAAGTGAGGTTTTTAAAATGCCAAAAGGCTCAATGTCATTTATAAAAGGACTCGGTGCAGGAATGGTTGCAGGTGCAGCTGCGGTTGTAGTTGGCAAGGTTATGCTTGAGGACCATAAAAATATCAGCAAGGGCTCTGCAAAGCTTGTAAAGGCTGTAGGAGAATTTGTTGACGGTGTCCAGACAATGTTTCATTAATATCCATTAAAACAGAAAAACGGTGGGCTTTTCGCCCACCGTTTTTAGCTTTGTAATTGTTTTAGCTCATAAAACTTACCTTTAAGCTTCATAAGCTCGTCAAAGGTGCCGTATTCGATACAGCGTCCTTTCTCTATGACGGCAATTTTGTCCGCATTTTTAATTGTGGAAAGTCTGTGTGCGACAATGAACGTGGTACGGTCAGAAGTAAGATTATCTATAGCCTCTTGTATTTCGCGTTCCGTAACGGTATCAAGTGCGCTGGTTGCTTCATCAAAAATAATTACTCTGGGATTGCGTATAATTGCTCTTGCAATTGAAATGCGCTGTCGCTGTCCGCCCGAAAGCTTGGCACCGTGTTCACCAACCATAGTATTAATCCCGTGGGGGAGAGAGGCAATAACCGTATCAAGCCGTGCGGCTTTTATAGCGTAATTTAAAAGCTCCTCGGTAATGTGGGGACAGCCGTATGTAATGTTATCCTTAATTGTTCCCGAAAACAGTATTGAGTTTTGCGGAACTACCGAAATGAATTTTCTGCAGGAGCGCATATCAATCTCATTAATGTCTAATCCGTCAATTTTAATTGTTCCGAGCGAGGGTTTATTGAAGCCGATGACAAGATTTAATATGGTTGATTTGCCCGAACCCGATTCACCGACCAAGGCAATAGTTTCTCCCTGCTTTACGGTTAACGAGAGACCATTCAGCACGTGGGTGTCAGCATCGTAATCAAAATGCACATTGTTGAATTCGTAGTTGCCATCAAGCTTTTGCAAAACAGTTTTGCCGGTATAGTCCTCAATATCTTTGGAGTTGAGTATTTCACCTATAGAATTTATGGATTCGGTACCCTTGGCAATTATCGGAAGCAGTGATATTATGCTGGAAACTTGACCTATTAGTGAGGCAAAATAGCTTTGGTAAAGGGTTATATCGCCTACGGTGATCTTATTCTTTAAAGCCAAATAACCGGTAAAGAAAAGGCACAAAAGCTGGAACAGGGTGAAAACAACCCAGTTTATTGAACCGAACACAGCATATATTTTATCCATACGGTAGCCGCTTTCGGCAACACGTGTAACACTTTGAGTCATTTTTTCAAGCTCACAGTTTTCCAGCGCATGAGCTCGAGTTACGGGAATTAGCTCCTCCATATCAAGCACATTACTCGAGGTTGTTTCCATATCAACGCGGAATTTATGGGTTCGGCTGTGCATTTTTTTAGAAAAAATATTGCTCAATAAAACCGAAATCGGAACACAAATCAAAAACATTGTAAATACAATGAGATTCTTATTTATGACTATAATTAAGGCTATTGTCATATTTGATATAACAGAGAGCATTGTGGGGAAAATTTGGTTCGTGAAATTTTCAATGGCTTCAACATCACGCATAACCTTTGACTGTATTTTTCCCGACTCAAGCTCTTTATGAAAGCCTATTGACAACTGTTGAAGTTTTCTTACCATAGCCCCTCTGAGGCCTGCCTCAAGACTGCGCTGTGCTTTACTGAAATAGGTCGCCTGTATGGTATGCGTCAGGGCGTTTTGGGCAACGCAAAAGAATATAAATATTCCGTTAAAGGCAAACTGTGCTACGGCACCGTCCGGTTTGGTGGTGGCAATATTAATTATGTTTGCCGTAACAAGCGGAATAATCCAAGTGGGCGAGCTTTTGATAAAATAAAAAAGAGCCGCAAAAACTAAATTTTTATAATGCCCTTTATAAAATTTAAAAAGGGTATATAAAAATCCTTTTCGTTCTCCCCTAAAACAGTCGAGAAGATTTTGCTGCTCTTTAATTATTTGATTTGCGTCGAATTTAGGTCTTGAATTAGCCATAAAAAGCACCTCAAAACATTAAAATTCCTTTATCTGCCTACATAATAGCACAAAAAAATATAATGTCAATAAAAAATTTTAAAAAATTAAAATTTTTTTAAGACCCAGCATGATAATTTTATTCTGCTTGCTTTTTGGAGTAAGGGGTGTTAAAATAATAAAAAACGAGTGTTTAGGAGAATGATTATGGCAGAGAGTATTCGTTACAGCTACAGCGCACTAAAAAGATTTTGTGAGGATGCCTTTAAAAAGCTCGGCTTTTGCAAGGAGGATTGCGAAATAATTACCGATGTTTTGCTTCTTTCCGATTTATACGGCATTGAGTCACACGGTATGCAACGTCTTGTTCGTTATCACAAGGGTATTGAAAAGGGACTTATTAAGGTTGAGGCAAAGCCCGAAATCGTTTATGAGACCCCCGTTTCCTTGGTGATTGACGGTCACGACGGTATGGGACAGCTGAATTCCCATTTTGCGATGAACAAAACTATTGAAAAGGCTAAAAAGAGCGGTATCTGCATTACAACCGTAAGAGATTCAAACCATTTCGGTATTGCGGGCTATTACGCAAAAATGGCGGCAGATAATGGTCTTATAGGCTTTGGTATGACCAACTCGGAGGCTATTATGGTGCCTACCTTCGGCAGACTTGCAATGCTTGGCTCTAACCCGATTGCAATGTCAATGCCGGCAGAGCCCTACCCCTTCTTCTTTGACGCATCAACAACAGTTGTAACAAGAGGAAAGCTTGAAATTTACAATAAAAACGATGAAGCCCTACCCCAAGGTTGGGCACTTAATAAGGACGGCAAGGGTTCTTCCGATGCTAGTGATGTGCTTAAAAACATCGTTGCAAAGGCAGGCGGCGGAATAATGCCTCTTGGCGGTGAGACAGAAAAATTAGGCTCTCATAAAGGCTATGGCTGGGGAATGGTTTGCGAAATTTTCTGCTCGATTTTGTCAATGGGTATGACCTCTAACCACACCCACCAAAACGGAAAAGGCGGCACTTGCCATTCATTTGCAGCTATCGACCCCGCTATTTTCGGAAATGCCGATGAAATACGTGAGCATTTGTCGGTTTTCTTAAAGGAGCTTCGTGAAGCACCTAAAGCCGATGGCGCTGAAAGAATTTATACACACGGTGAAAAGGAAATTGAGGCTTATAAAAACCGTATGGAAAACGGTATCGATGTTAATATTAATACTGTTCGTGAGATGGTTGATTTCTGCGCCTTTGCTGGACTTGATGTTAAGGAATATCTCGGAGAGGTTTCCTTTGATGACGATAGCCGTGAAAGCTCATATAATTAAATGATTTTTATAATCAAAAAAGACGAGGGATCGCCCTCGTCTTTTTACTTGGTATTATAGGATAAAGCCATATTAATTAATGGAGTTTTCTGTAGGTGTCGGTTCTGTGCCGGATAGAGCTTTGTAGAGGGAGGGTTTCAACGCCTCCCTTTTTTAGCTACCCTTTCGCAGATATTTTTGGGTGTTGCCCGGTCTTTTAAATCAAGTGCGTAAACATTATATACAAAAGTAAAGATTGAAAAATTTCAAGGATATGATACAATAATATTTAGAGAGGTGATTATATGAAATTGTCGCGTGTTCCTGTAAATATGTATAAAAAATTCTTTATAATATTGATTTGTGTGTTTGTTGGATTGTTTGTATTAGAGTTTTTTGCATCTATGTTAGGAAATCCAATAGGTGAGATCACAATCAATGATGTAGAAATAATACCTGAGACACCTTTGGAATGTTTGCTAAACGCAGCATTAACCGCTTCTCTTATAGGCGGTATTGTTAATGTCTTTCTTACCATAAGAATTATAAAAGAAGCATTAAGATTATCTCATTGGCCTGCTGCACCAGTAGTGCTTATGACGCTGTTTTTTCCTTTAGAGTTATTAGTTGGTGCTTTATTTGTGGTGCCCAATATTATAATATTTGGGCTAAAGGGCCGTATTAAAAATCGCGTCTATGAAGTAGAGTTTTAAACATAAATTAAAACGTGAGAACCACACCTTACTTATTACCTAAAAAGACGGCATCAGCCGTCTTTTTTACATTGCGTTCTATCGGGTTTAATTTTGTAATTATCCTTGCATAACACAGTTGTCGGTTCTGTGCCGGAAAGGATTTTGTAGGGGAGGGTTTTTATGCCCTCCCGTTTTTAATTCATAGAACAAATCGGGAGAGGACAAAGCCGAGAACCCACCATATATGAGAAAAAATGTCTGCAAAAAAATACGCAAGAGAGCAGTATCTCTTACGTATTTTTATGTATTATAGATTTTTATTTGAAATATTCATCAAGGGATTTGAATTTGTAGCCCTTTGAATGAGCATCGTCAATAAGTCGTCCGAGTATATCGGTGTTTGTTTGAGAAACAGCGTGCAGTAAAATTACCGCACCTGAATGAAAACGGCTTGAAACGGTTGTGAATGCTGAATCGGGGCTTGGCTGATTTGCAGTATCCCAGTCTGCGTGTGCCAATGACCAAAAAATAGATTTGTGTCCCACAGATGTCACAAGCTCTAATGTGTTTTCCGAATGATTGCCGCCGGGGAAACGGAAATACTGTGTTTTATAGCCGAAGTTTTCACCTAAATATTTATCAAAAAGATAAAGCTCCTCTGCCATTTTTGCACGTGTGAGTGTTGTGAAGTCGGGATGTGTTGCACTGTGATTTCCAACAATATGTCCTTCGTCTATCATACGGTGAACAAGCTGTGGATTAGATTTCAAATAGCTTAAGGTGCAAAAAAATGCCGCTTTTACATTTTTGGCTTTAAGGGTATCAAGAATTGAAGCAGTAAGGTTTTTATATTCATAACCGCAGTCAAAGGTCAGGTACATACCGTTGTCATTAGATACGGTATCAAGAGCCAAAGCTTTTACACCGTTTAGACTGTCAAACCAAAGCTGATTATCAACAGACATTTGGTTCGGCTTTCCGTTCTTTGCAACACCAAAGGCACAGCCTCTTCTCTGTGTTGAAAGTCCGCGTGCATTATCGGGGTCGGTAACGGTGTATTCACCTACAGTGATTGGCGGCTTTTGGGTTGGAATATATGTTTCGGGTTTGGAAGAAACTGTAGGCTCTATCACAGAGCTGACAGGAGCATCTGACACCTGTGAGCTTTCGGGAACGGGTTCTTGTGAAGAAACTTCGGGTTCACTTTGAGGCTCCGCTTCTGTTTCGGTTTGTTCGGGTGCTGTTACGGCAGGTGCTGAAGAAACGACATCTTTCTCTTTTGCTTTATTACAGCCCGAAAGGGTGAAACTCAAAAGAAAAGCTAAAGCTAATACTAATGGGAAAATTTTAACGTCTTTCATATTATATCCTCATAATTTGATTTTGGGACTGCTTTTATGCAGTCCCTTTATTTTAAAAGGGGCAAAGATTCGGTTATTTAAAGATAGTTCGGTCCGCTATCGCCGAATACGGAATATTCCTAAAAACCCCTGCTGCATATTATGCGACAGGGGTTTAAAGTGTTACAGGTATAATTTAAGCTATAGGAGATTTTCTTATAAAAAGTACGCCTAAAGTATCTTTGCCGCAGTGTGAAGAAATTGTACATCCTGCACGTGTTACAAAAACCTCTTTAAAATCTGCTAAACGTTTAACCTCGGCAACAACACTGTCAACAATTTCGCTGTCACAGCCTGCGTGGGTTACAAACACACGGTCAAGGTCAATACCACTGCCGTCACCAATGCGTTCCGAAACATAGGTTTTAAGAACATCGATATATTTTCCACGGTATTTCTTTCCAACACCCATACGACCGTCTTTAACCTCAATACAAGGCTTTAGCTTAAGAAGGTTTGCTCCAAGCATTGCAACTGCAGAGCAACGGCCGCCCTTGTGCAGATATTCAAGATTATCGATTACAAAGGAAGCATCAACGCAGGGCACCAGCTTTTGTATTTCCTCTGCAATATCTTTGGCTTCCATACCGTTTTTAGCCATTTCAGCTGCGGCAACAACCAAAAGACCGCCTCCGGTTGAAAGATTGCGGGTATCGATTACATAAACATTGTCGAACTCCTCCGCCGCCATACGTGCATTATTATAGGTTGAGGACATTTCAGAGCTTATTGTAAAGTGAACTACAGCCTTGCCTTCGCAGGTAAATTTTTGAAAAAAGTCAATACAGTCACCTAAATTAGCTGCCGTGGTTTTGGGAAGCTCGCCCGTTTTAGCGTGGTGTTCATAAATAGCATCGGGTGTGATATCAACACCGTCAAGATAGCTTTTGTCACCTAATGTTACACCCAAAGGGAGAATTGATACATTGTAACGCTCGATAAGCTCGGGGCTTAAATCACAGGTACTGTCACTGGTTATTGCAATATTAAAACTCAAAACAAAAACCTCCAAATTTAAGTTTTTTATTTTTATAACACTAATAGTATACCATCTTTTTTCAAAAAGCGCAATATCTTTATTTAATTGCTTGACATAATATAAATATGTGGGTAAAATTAAAGCATACAAATATTATTGAGGTGTATATTTTGGCTCGACATTATTACTTGGGTATAGCGTCGGTGCTTTATTTAATATGTTTTACAGCGTTTTGCGGGCATATTGCCTATATGCTTGAAATGGTCTATATATCACACAGTGTTAAAATACTATCTGATGCGGTTATGGTTTTTAGTGGTTATGCCGCATCTTATTTTTACTGCCTTACCTTAGAAAGCAAAAAAGCCACACTCTTTATGAGAAGATTTTTGCTTGTGCTTTTTGTTTTTTATATTATAACGCTTGTTGATTTTACGCTTATAGACGGCGGTTTTGGAAGAAATATTCTTAATTTTCTTTCTTGGGATAAAAACGCTTTTCAAAATTATATAAAGGCGAGCACCAACCTTGTACCGTTTGCTACAATAAGGCTTTTTATAAACGGTTATATTAACGATAAGCTTACGCTTTTTGATACGGTTATAAACCTTTTGGGAAACTTTGTGGCTTTTATGCCGTTTTCGCTTTTTGCGGCGATTTTTTTCAAAAAAACAAGGAGCTTTTTTAAAATGTTTCTCACCGTTTTGATTTCGGTGGTTTGTATTGAATTATTGCAATTCTTGTTTTTGACGGGCTCTTCGGATGTTGATGATGTTATACTCAACACAGGCGGTGCAATGCTTATTTATTATGCTTTCAGTAAAAAAAGCTTGAGCAGAGCACTTTCCTTGCTAACGTTTGGGGTGTGGAATGAAAATGCTTAAAAGGATTAATGTTTACTTTATTTTTATACTGTTTGCCGCTTCTCTTTGGGGAATGGCAGGTATTTTTGTGAGAACGGCAAGCAAATACCGTGTTTCGGAAATGGAATTGGTGTTTGGGCGTGCGGCTCTAACCTCGCTTATAATGGCAGTTATTATTTTATTTAAAAATAAAGCGTATTTTAAGGTGAAATTGAAGGACCTGTGGCTTTTTGTCTCGGCAGGACTTTTCAGCATAGTACTTTTCAACTATTCTTATTATACAACAATGCGGTTGTCTTCGCTTTCGGTTGCGGCGGTATTGCTTTATACAGCACCGTTTTTTGTAGTGTTTATTTCAAGAATTGTCTTTAAAATTAAGCTTACTCTTAACAAATGTATAGCCTGCGTTGTGGCATTTATTGGTTGCTGTATGGTTTCAGGATTGTTTGATTCTACCCACAGAATAGGTATGCGTGCGCTGTTTTTCGGGCTACTTACGGGATTTGGCTATGCGCTTTACACAATATTCGGAGAACTTCTTTTAATGCGCGGCTATAAAACCTTTACAATAACCTTTTATGTATTTTTGTTTGCAGGAATTTGCAGCTTGCCCTTGGTTAATTTAAGAGGAGTGGCGGCTACTCTAAAGGCAGAACCGAGTGCGTTTGGCATTGTTTTTTTGATGGCGTTGTTTAATACTGTGATACCTTATATGTTTTATACAACCGGACTTTTAGGTGTTGACCCTTCAACCGCACCGATAATTGCGACGGTTGAGCCGGTTGTTGCAACTCTGGTGGGATTTTTTTGCTTTAAAGAGGAGATAACTCTTTGGGGCGGTATGGGTATAATTTTTGTACTTGCTTCGGTGGTGATTCTTAATATGAAAAGAGTTTCAATAAAGGCTAATGCCAAGATTAATCTTATTTTATCGGTCAACGGTAAAAGGGAAGACGGATATCATCTAATTGATACTGTTATGCAGTCGGTAAGCCTTGCGGACAGTATAACAATTACGCCCGGAAAAACGCTTAAAATTAAGTGCAATGATAAGTCGCTTGAAACCAAAGAAAACATTGCCTATAAAGCGGCAGAGCTTTTTTTAAGGGAAAGCGGAATAAAAAAGGGCGCACGTATAGCTATAAAAAAGCGTATACCTATAGCGGCAGGTCTGGGAGGCGGCAGTGCGGATGCGGCGGCAGTGCTTTTGGGACTTGCAAAGCTTTACGGTGTGGATTTTAAAAAAGAAAAATTAACCGAAATGGCACTTATTTTAGGGGCAGACGTTCCGTTTTTTATTGAAGGCGGTACAGTCAGGGCAGAGGGAATCGGAGAAAAGCTTACGGCCCTTGAAAGCTTTAATGGGGGTTGGTTTTTGCTTGTTAAGGATGATAAAAAGCCCTCTACCGGAGAAATGTATGCACAGCTTGACAGAAAATGTCCGACACCGCTTGAGGTGGATAAATTTATCGAAAAATTAACTGCCCGAAAGCTTTTGGAGGCGGCAAAGCTTATGGATAACTCATTCCGTTTGGTTTGGCAGGACAATAAAACCGAAAAATGTTTAGAAGCCTTTTCGCCCGTTGCGGTTTCTCTTTCCGGGAGCGGACCCACTTGCTTTGCATTTTTCAGCGAAAAGAATGCAGCAAAGCTTGCATATAAACAGCTTAAAAAGGAAAAAAAAGAATGTTATCTTGTTAAACCTTTAGATAAAGCGATTATTTTTGAATAAAACCCTCAAAAACGTCAATATTCCTTTTAGAAATCAAAAAGGAGCTATTGTATGTTTAAAAAGTTTAAAATTTCTTTTAGGACCTTTAATGTATCTCTTCTTTGCGGACTTTTGTGTGCGGTTTTTATGTCACTTGCAAGCTTTGATGCTTCTTGTGAAGACTTGCGTACCAACGTTTTGCGATTACATATCATCGCAAACTCGGACAGTGCGGCTGACCAAAATTTAAAGCTAAAAATAAGGGATCAAATTTTGGCAGAGAGCGGAAATCTTTTTGACGGTATAACCGATACCGACGAGGCAGTTTTAAGGGCAGAGCAAAATCTGGCTCTTTACCGCGATATTGCTGATAGGGTTATAGCTGAAAACGGTTTTTCCTACAAATCAGAGGTGTTTTTGGGAGAAAGCTATTTTGAAACCAGAGTTTATGATGATTTTACATTGCCTGCAGGATATTATAAGTCACTTATAGTAAAGGTGGGAGAGGCAAAGGGTAAAAATTGGTGGTGCGTGATTTTTCCGCAAATGTGTATACCTGC
Source organism: Acutalibacteraceae bacterium (assembly GCA_045542295.1). Classification (GTDB taxonomy): domain Bacteria; phylum Bacillota; class Clostridia; order Oscillospirales; family Acutalibacteraceae; genus UBA737. Next base: position 15,438 of record JAZQKT010000043.1, on the reverse strand, counting down.
CGCGAAAGCCGATTTATCCTTAACCGTGGAAGAAAAAAGCAAAGAAATCGCTGAACAGCAAAACCGTTATATTATGAGATTTAAGATAGTTGAAATCTATGAAAAAATAAAAAAATCAATTATTCTTTAAAAAAATGCTTGCATTTTATAAACTTTTGTGGTATCATTCCTATGTTAATCATTTAGAAAGGGGTGACAATGATGAAAGAAGGAATTCATCCGCAGTATGAAAAGGTAACCGTTAAGTGCGCTTGCGGTGCGGAATTTGAGACACGCTCAACAAAGAATGATATTCGTTTGGATATATGTTCTAAATGTCATCCGTTTTTCACAGGTAAGCAGAAGTTGGTAGACACCGGCGGACGTGTTGACAGATTTAAGAAGCGTTTCAATATTGAAGAATAACCTTTATCCGCAGTCGCCTTATGGGCGGCTGCGATTTTTTTTAAAGAGGTGTTTTATGAACAGATATTTAACCGTGCTTGAGGCATCTGTGGCAGAGTATGTAGAAAAACGTTCAAGATTTATTGCAAATTTGCGCCATTGCGAAACCGAGGAGGAGGCAACTGCCTTTTTGGAGGAGATGCGTTCAAAATATTGGGACGCAACTCATAATGTTTTTGCTTACTCGGTGGACGGCGGCAGGCTTTGCCGTTTTTCCGATGACGGGGAGCCTCACGGAACTGCCGGAAAGCCTATACTTGATGTTATTTTAGGCAGTGAAATTAAGAATATTGCAATAGTTGTTACTCGTTATTTCGGCGGTGTGCTGTTGGGAACGGGGGGACTTGTAAGGGCTTATTCAAAATCTGCAAAGGATGCTGTTTTAAACGCTAGTGTTGTTGAGATGATACCCTGTTCGGTTTTTGAAACTGTTTGTGAATATACAGATCATCAAAAGCTTTTATCTGTGATAGAGAATAGCTTTGGCAAGCTTGAAAACACCGAATTTACCGATAAAGTAACCGTTAGGTATTCCTTTAAGGACAATGATTTTCCTGCCTTTAGTCAAAAGCTTACAGAAGTGTTTTCGGCTAGGCTTGATGCTGTCGAAAAGGAAAAAACCGTAACAGCATTTCCTATTTGAAAAAAATTGTAAAAAAATAAAGGTATTTGAGAAAAAAAGGCTAATAAGTTATTGAAAGGGTGAATGGAGTGACAGTAAGAGAAAAAATTGAACAGAATGAAAAAATCACTTTATCCCCAAGAGCTACATTTGCCGCAGAGAGTGTCGGCAGGGTAAAGCCTGAAGAAAAGTGCGATTTGAGAACCGAATTTCAGCGTGACCGTGACCGCATTATTCACTGCCGTGCTTTTAGAAGACTTAAGCATAAAACACAGGTTTTTTTATCGCCCGAGTCGGTCCATTACCGAACACGACTGACCCATACATTAGAGGTTTCTCAAATAGCCAGAACCATTGCGCGAGCATTATTCTTAAATGAAGATTTAACCGAGGCTATCGCTTTGGGTCACGATTTAGGACATACACCCTTTGGCCATGCGGGCGAAAGAGCTATCAATGAGTTGGTTTCTTTTGGCTTTCATCATTATGAGCAAAGTAAGAGAGTTTGCGAAAAGCTTGAAAAAAGCGGTGAGGGGCTTAACCTTACCAAAGAGGTGCTTGACGGTATTGAACGTCACACAAACGGTGACTGGTCAAAAACCTTGGAGGGTAGAGTAGTAAGAATTTCGGACAGAATTGCCTATATTAATCACGATATTGATGATGCTATTCGCGGCGGTGTTATTTCGGCAGATGATTTACCACGTGAAATCACTGACTTTTTAGGGCAGACCAAGAGTCAGCGTATAAGCTCGCTTGTTAATTCTGTGGTAAATAACAGCGAAACTGAAATTATAATGGACCCCGAAACCCAAAAATACTACGATTTATTGCACGAATTTTTGTTTGAGGCTGTTTATAAAAATCCCATTGCCAAATCGGAGGAAAAAAAGGTTTCAGGCCTTGTGGGCGGAATCTTTGAATACTATTTAAAGCACAATGATATACTCCCCGTTGAATATAAGAATATTTCTGAAAAAGAGGGGATTGAGCGTGCGGTTGCCGATTATGTTGCAGGTATGAGTGACCGATACGCAATAACTGTTTATTCCAATATTTTTATACCAAAGTCTTGGACAATATAGCCAAAGCACTCAAACCCGAATTAGATTTTGGAAAAAGGCTTTTTTGCTTTGTTAAAATACTCGTAAATCCGTTAGGATTTACTGCGTTTTGTGTATCGCACATCAAAAAACCATCCTTTAAGGCTGGTTGGGGTTTAAATGCTTTGGCTAGTGTACTGTTTTTGGTACAAGTCAGAGCTTATAATAATACAGAAAAGGAGGCGGTTTTATGGCAATACCTGAGGATATTATACAGGAAATTAAGTACCGAAATGAAATTGAAGCTACAATTTCACAGTACGTTAATTTAAAGCGCAGGGGAAAAAATCTTGTGGGTCTTTGCCCTTTTCACAGCGAAAAAACCCCTTCTTTTACAGTTTATCCCGAATCCGGATCCTTTTACTGCTTTGGTTGCGGTGCAGGCGGAGACGTTTTTACTTTTACGGGATTACTCGAAAACCTTGATTATATAGAATCTGTAAAGCTTTTGGCTGAACGCTCGGGCGTGGCACTTCCGCAGGACGGATATGACGATTCTATGCAACGGCTTAAAAACACTATTTACGACATTAACCGAGAAACCGCCAGGTTTTTTCATAAATATTTAATGTCGCCTGATGGTAAATGGGCGTTAGAGTATCTTTTGGAAAGAGGCTTAAGCCTTGCTACGATTAAGCATTTCGGGCTTGGCGCCGCACCGGACAGCTGGGACAGCCTTATAAACCACCTAAAAGAAAAAGGCTTTTCTGTTAATGATATGTACACCGCAAACGTTGTGGGCAAAAGCCAAAGGGGAAGCTATTATGACCGTTTCAGAAAACGTATAATGTTCCCTATAATAAACATACGCGGAAATGTAGTGGCTTTCAGCGGAAGAGCAATGCCGGGGGATGAAAAGGCGGGCGGAAAATATGTCAACACCTCCGACACACCCGTTTATAAAAAGAGTGAAAATCTTTTTGGCATTAATTTTGCCAAGAACAACTGCTCCGAAAGGGTTATATTGGTTGAGGGAAATATGGACGTTATTTCTCTACATCAAGCAGGCTTTAATTATGCAGTAGCACCGCTTGGAACAGCCTTTACGAGTGAACAGGTAAACCTTTTGGCAAGATATACAAAAGAAATTGTTTTAATGCTTGATGCTGATGCCGCCGGGCAAAAAGCAATTCGCAGAGCGGCACAGTTACTTGAGAATACGGGACTTGAGGTAAGAGTTGTGGTAATACCTGACGGTAAGGATCCCGACGAATACATTAAGAAAAACGGTCCCGAACGCTTTAAGGCGCTTCTTACGGGAGCGGTTAGCGATATAGAATACAGCTTGCTTATGGCGGCAAGCGGAATTGACCTTGACAGTGATGACGGCAGGCTTAGATATTTATCGGCTGCGGCAGAAATTTTAGCCGCTGATGACGATGTTATGACAAGGGACATTTATATAGGCAGGCTTTGTGAGAAATACGGTGTTTCAAGAACGGCACTGACAGCTAAGGTTGACGAAATACGTCGCAAAAAGGTTAGAACCCAACAAAAGAAGGAATTTTCCGAGATAGTAAGGCCAAAGCTTAATAAGGATGATATAAATCCCGAAAGGCGGCGGTCGCCTAAAGCCGCATCGGCAGAGGAAACGGTAATTACGGTGCTTTTACAGCATCCCGACTTTTTCAGCGAGGTAAAGGAAAAGCTACCACCTCAAAAGATTATTACCACCTTAAACCGCAGAATATATGAAATTCTTTACAATACTTTAGATTCGGGCAGAAATCCCGATATTTCGGTTTTTGCAGAAAAGCTCATTCCTGCAGAGATTGGGTATTTGGTTTCGCTTCAAAATAGCGATAAAGCGTTAAAAAACGCAAAAATTGTATTAAAGGATTGTATTGAGGTAATATTAGAAGAAGATATTATTATAAACAACTCTGATTTAAGCGAGGCTTCTGTAGAGGATTGGGCTACATCGCTTCAAAATATGGCTAATAAGAAAAAGAAAGGGAATTGAATCTTATGGATAAAAATATTAAGGACACCAAAAAGAAAGAAGAAGTTACAAAAGAAGATCTGTTTTTAGAGCCCGAGGATAAGCCTAGCACCTTGGATGACATTGCAGATGCCCCCGATGATTTGGACGAGCTTTTTTCCGAGCCTCCGACATTAGAAATCGATTTTGACGAAGAGCCTACGGATGATGAATTAAAGCTTGAAGAAATGGATGTTGACAAGCTTAGTGAGGAGGATATATCCTTTGAGAATGTTTCGCTTGATGACCCCGTAAAGGTTTATTTGCGTGAGATAGGCAGAGTTCCGCTCCTTTCATCTGATGAGGAAATTGAGCTTGCAGTTAAAATTTCAGAGGGTAATGAATATGCAAAGCAACGTCTTACCGAAGCTAACTTAAGACTTGTAGTAAGTATTGCCAAAAAGTATGTAGGCAGAGGTATGTACTTCCTTGACCTTATTCAAGAGGGTAATGTTGGTCTTATTAAAGCGGTTGATAAGTTTGATTATACAAAGGGCTTTAAATTCTCAACCTATGCTACCTGGTGGATAAGACAGGCTATAACCAGAGCTATTGCTGACCAAGCAAGAACTATCCGTATACCGGTGCATATGGTTGAAACCATAAACCGCCTTAAAAAGGTTCAAAGTCAGCTTTTGCACGAAAACGGTTATGAGCCCAGCGAAGAGCTTATTGCCGAAAAGATGGAATTGCCGGTTGAAAGAGTAAGAGAAATTATGCGTGTAGCACAGGAGCCTGTTTCTATGGAAACACCTATAGGTCCCGAGGAAGATTCACGTCTTATGGATTTTATCCGTGACGAGGAGGCATTAGCTCCCGATGATGCGGCGCTCAAAACAATCACAAACGAAGATATTGACGGCGTTTTAAAAACCCTTACCGCCAGGGAAGAGGCTGTTATAAGACTGCGCTTTGGCCTTAAGGACGGACGATGCCATACATTGGAAGAGGTCGGCACCGAATTTAATGTTACCCGTGAGCGTATAAGACAAATAGAGGCAAAGGCATTGAGAAAATTGCGTCATCCTGTGCGCAGTAATAAATTTAAGGACAGGTAGGAATATTAATAATGAAATTTGCATATAGAACTAAAGGAGTTTGTTCAAGAAGCATTTTTATCGATGTTGAGGACGGCATAGTTAAAAGCGTGCAGTTTGAAGGCGGCTGTAACGGCAACACAAAGGGCATAGCCGCATTGGTTGAGGGTATGCGTGTTGAGGACGTGATAGCCAAGCTTGACGGTATTAAATGCGGCTTCAAGAATACCTCTTGTCCGGCACAGCTGGCGCAGGCTTTGAAAGAAAACGTAATTTAGGATTTGCGAGTATTTTAACAAAGCAAAGAGAAAAAATACTTGTTTCAAAATCCGATTCAAGTTTGTAGAGTGGAAAAATATCCTTGTAGGAGAAAATAAAAGAGGTGGATTTTCACTCGGCAAAAAAAGGGTGATGTAATTTGTATTCTGATAACGATATAAAAATAGCGGGTGACAGACCCTCGGAACAGATAAAAAAGAGCAGAGAAGCTCGAGTAAATGACGGTTGCGGACCGGACAAGGAAACTATAAAAAAAGCACGTGCTTGGGGTAAGGCGGTTGCACTTAAGTTTATTGAGGATGCGCATACCTCTATGAATGATGGCAATGAGGCTGTGAACGGCGAAATGCTGGTTCACCGTCTAATGCTGCTATCCTTTACTGCAACGGTAGGCTTTGAGCAGCTTTGTAAGGATGATACCTTAATCGGTATTGCACAGAAAAGTTTTTTGGACACAATAAAAGGTGCTGATAGTGAGCTTTATAAAACCTCGGCGGATACGGGGGCATATTCCTTTTACTATCTTGCCTTTAGACGCGGTGGCGAGGTTGACCGCCGTATAGGGCAGACCTTTGCAATGCTTTGCTCACATGACGGTGACCCAATTTTCCAAGAACTTGGCGAAGCACTTTACTGCTGGTTTTTATCGGTGGTTAAGAAAGCCGCAAAGGAAAGCGGAATTTTAGAGTAACATAATAAACCTTCCTTTCTCATAAAATAGATTGAAACTATTTTTGAAAGGAAGGCTTTTTTATGCCTACTATTTATTTGAGTCCGTCTACACAGGAATTTAACCCGTATGTCGGGGGCGGAAATGAAGAATACTATATGAATCTTTTGGCAGATGCTATGGAACCGTATTTGGCGGCAAGCGGGATACAGTATGTGCGAAACACTCCCGAAATGACGGCGGCATCCTCCATTACGGCGTCAAACAGGGGGAATTATGACCTGCATTTAGCGCTCCATTCCAACGCTTCGGGAGCGGCAAGCGGAAATGTCAGAGGAGCGGAGTTTTATTATTATCCAACCAGTAAAGAGGGTAAGCGATTTGCAGATATTGCGGCACAAAATTTTAAGCTTATATATCCGCTTCCAAACGCTGTCAGAACAGTTCCAACCACTACATTAGGTGAGGTAAGGCGTGTTAAGGCACCCAGTGTGCTTATAGAGGTGGCTTATCACGATAATGAGCAGGATGCTCAATGGATAAGAGATAATATTGAAGCTATGGCGGCTAATATTGTTTATTCTCTCACTGAATTTTTCGGCATACCGTATAATACGCCACAGCCGATTTACACTGCAAGCGTGGTAACACTGGGCTCTAACCTCAATGTGCGCTACGGTCCGTCAACTGCTACAAGGGTTGTAGGCAGTATTCCTAACGGGGCAGAGGTAACGGTTTTTGCTTCACTGCCTAATTGGGCGCTTGTTAATTATAACGGAATAGTGGGCTATGTTGCACAAAGGTATTTGCGTTAGGCGTGTTTAACTAGGCTAAAATTTTATAAACAAGCGTTGTTAAGAAACAAATAATAATACCAATGGCAGTAGGAAATGCGGCAGAGAAAAGAGCCCATTTTTTACTGCCTGTTTCTTTTTTAATTGTTAGGATTGTGGTTGAGCAGGGCCAATGAAAAAGTGAAAATATAATGGTGTTAAGTGCAGTTAAAAATGTCCAGCCATTTGCAACAAGAATATCCTTCATAGCAGAAAGTGAGGAAAGCTCAACAAGACTACCCTTTGAAAGATAAGCCATTAATATTATCGGAATTACAATTTCGTTGGCAGGAAAGCCTAAAATAAAAGCCGTCAGAATAACACCGTCAAGTCCGATTAAGGCCGCAAATGGGTCTAAAAAATCGGCAGTGTGGGAAAGTATTGTGGCATCAAAAAGGGTTAAGTTAGCCATAAACCAAATAACAATGCCTGCAGGTATTGCAACGGAAAGCGAGCGTCCCAATACAAAAAGCGTACGGTCAAAAACCGAGCGAATAATTACTTGACCTAACTGGGGTTTTCTGTAAGGAGGCATCTCCAAGGTATAAGACGAGGGCATCCCCTTTAAAAGGGTTAAGGATAATATTTTGGTTGACAAAAGTGTCATCAAAATTCCAAATAAAATCACAAGGGTTAAAACAGCAGCAGAAAGAATACTGCCAAGACCTCCCACAGTGCCCACAAAAAACATAGAAATTATTGCTATTATTGCGGGAAACCTTCCGTTGCAGGGCACCAAGCTGTTTGTTATAATGCCAAGCATTCGTTCTCTTTTTGAATCTATTATCCTACAGCCTATAACCCCTGCGGCATTACAGCCAAAACCCATACACATGGTAAGTGCTTGCTTTCCGCAACCATGACAGCGCTTGAAGGGTTTGTCAAGATTAAAGGCTATTCTCGGGAGATAGCCCGCATCCTCAAGAAGGGTGAAAAGAGGAAAGAAAATCGCCATTGGCGGCAGCATCACCGAAACCACCCAGGCAGGCACACGGTAAATGCCGTCAATTATAAGACTCTTGAGCCATATCGGTGTGTTAAAATTAGTCAGAAGCTTAAAAAGCATGCTCTCTATCAAAGCGAACAGTGAAGATAATTGGTCAGAAAGAATATTTGCACCCGATATTGTAATCCAAAAAACAACCGCCAAAAGCAACAGCATAACCGGGTAACCGAAAAGACGGCTTGTTAAAAGCTTATCGGTTTTTCGGTCAAAGCCGGAGTACTCTTTTTTGTGCTTTTTAACTGTTTCTTTGCAGATATTTTCTGCCATTTCCACTACCCGAGCGGTTAGCATATCCTTAAGATGTCCTTCTCTTACGCCCTCTTTATAAAGGTAGGCTCTCGCTTCCCCGAGCGCCGTTTGAAGTTCGGGGGACTTAAAAGAGGAGTCACCTAAATGCCTTTCTATCTCCAAAAGCAATGAATTATCGGGCTCTAAAAGCTTCAGCGCAAGCCAGCGACTGTATAACCTATCGCCGATATGTTTTTTAATTACGGTCTCGGTCATATTAACTGCATTTTCTATAATTTGCGGATAATTTACCTTTATGGGCTGTAGTTTTTGCGGAAGGGTGTCAAGGGCGTCAAGGACCGCTTTAAGGCTTTTTTTGTTTCGGGCAACCGTTCCGACAACAGGCACCCCGAGCTTTTTTGATAAGCCTTCAAGGTCAATTTCAATACCCTTGCGCTTGGCCTCATCCAACAGATTAACGCAGACAACCGTTGGAATACCGGTTTCAAGAATTTGGAGAACCAAATTTAAATTTCTTTCAAGGCAGGTGGCATCGCAGACGGTTATTATAGCATCGGGGGCACTAAAGCAAATAAAATTGCGTGCCACCTCCTCTTCGGGTGAGTGAGCCAAAAGTGAATATGTACCGGGTATATCCACTAAAACATAAGAATTTTTACTGCTTTTACAGTAGCCTTGTGCATTTGTAACGGTTTTACCCGGCCAGTTTCCTGTGTGTTGACGCATTCCTGTCAGAGAGTTGAAAAGTGTGCTTTTACCCACATTCGGATTGCCCGCAACAGCTATAATTTTATCATTTTCTGTGTGTTTAGTAACGAAAAGCTCGGTTTTAGAGGCATTACTGCCCGTTGAAGCAGAGGTTAGTCCCATTACGGCGCCTCCTTAACAAGAATTCCGGAACTGTCTTCTGAACGAATCGCAATTACTGCACCTCTTATGAGATATGCTTTAGGGTCACCCGAAGGACTTTTGCCTACACATTCAACCAAGGTGTTTTCTATAAGACCGATGTCAAGAAAACGTCACCGCATACCGTTATTTGTTGTAATTTTATCAATAAGTGCGCTGTCGCCCACATCTAAATCATTTAATGTTTTCATAAAAAATCACCCTATTATTAATCTATTCCTAAAAATTAAAAGGGTGAGGTATATTATTCTGCTTACAAACATATTATTTACAGAAGAATATTTAAAGCCTGACGACAGCCAAAGGCTTGGGAGGAAAAAATATGACAAATGAAAATATTTATAAGGATATTGCCGAGCGTACGGGCGGTGATATTTATATCGGAATAGTAGGTCCTGTGCGTACAGGCAAATCAACCTTTATTAAGCAGTTTATGGATAAACTTGTTTTGCCGAATATTTCGGGCGATTATTTTAAGGAGCGCGCGAATGATGAATTGCCGCAGTCGTCCTCGGGCAGAACAATTATGACTACAGAACCGAAATTTATACCCGAAAAAGGGGCTCAAATTAATATTGATGATACCGCATCAATGAACGTAAGGCTTATTGACTGTGTGGGGTATATCGTTCCGAGCGCTTTGGGGTATATTGAAGGCGATCAGCCCAGAATGGTTATGACACCGTGGTTTGAAGAACCTATTCCTTTTAATATGGCGGCAGAAATCGGCACCAGAAAGGTTATAAATGAGCATTCAACAATAGGTCTTGTTATAACTACCGACGGCAGTATCAGTGATATCCCGCGTGAAGAATACTCGGAAGCCGAGGAGCGTGTTATTGAGGAGCTAAAGGCAATAGAAAAGCCATTTATTGTTTTGCTTAACTGTATGTATCCCGAATCTGAAGAGGCAAAAAATCTGGCGGAAGAGCTGACCGCAAAATACGGTGTGCCGGTTGAGCCTGTAAACTGCCTTGAGCTTGAAGAGGAGACCATTAAGCTTATTCTTTCAAGAATACTTTTTGAGTTCCCCATAAAGGAAATAAGCATCTGCTTCCCAAGGTGGATTAACTCTTTGCCGCTTGAACATTGGTTGCGCTGGGAACTTACTGATACTATCAAAAAATCGGCTATGGGTATAAGACACATAAGGGATATTGAATGTTTTGAAAGAGCCTTTTGTGACAGTGAAAATGTTGAGTGTGCTACTGTAGATGCTATTGATTTAGGGTTAGGAGCCGCAGATATTAAGCTTATAACAAAGCAGAGCTTGTTTTATAAAATTCTTGCCGAAACCACGGGGCTTGTTATAAATGATGAGCAAGAGCTTATGGAATGTATGACTGAAATGGCTCAAATTAAAAAGGAATACAGCCGTGTTAAGGATGCTCTTGATGAGGTTGAGGCAACCGGCTACGGAATAATTATGCCCGATACAGAAGAACTCCACCTTGAAGAACCGGAAATTGTAAAGCAGGGCGGAAGATACGGTGTAAGGCTTAGAGCGTCTGCCCCCTCGATTCATCTTATGAAGGCAAATATTACTACAGAGGTAAGTCCGATAGTCGGCAGTGAAAAGCAATCGGAGGACCTTGTTATGTATTTGCTCAGCGGCTTTGAGGAGGACCCTGTTAAGATTTGGGATTCTAATATTTTCGGCAAGTCTCTTCACGACCTTGTGAATGAGGGCCTACATACAAAGCTTGCGAGGATGCCGGTTGATGCCAGAATGCGCGTTCAGGAAACGGTTGAACGTGTAATTAATGAGGGCTGTAACGGACTTGTTTGTATTTTGTTGTAGCCTAAACATATTAAAACAGCAATAAAATACCGCCCAACTGCATAACCTTTTGAAAGGTATATGCGGTTGGGCGGTCAGTTTTTTTATTTGCAGATACAAAAACGGGTTAGCCGTCCTTTAATTCCTTAACAGTCCTGATATGCTTGGGTGGTGCTTCAATATAGCTGAACAGTGTATTAAGGTCATCGGAAATTTCATACAACTCGTTGCAGTTATCACGAATGAAATTCTTTTTCATGGCTTCTCTTATCGCCATATTAATTTCGTTATAATAACCGTTTATATTGTAAATTGCAATGGGCTTATTATGACGGCAGAGCTGTTTAAGGGTTAAAATTTCAAAGAATTCTTCAAAGGTACCTATACCCCCGGGAACAACTATAAAGGCATCTGAATTATCCTCCATAATTTGTTTGCGCTGGCGCATGGTATTTGGCATTATAAGTTCATCGCAAAAATCACATATAGCCCCACCATTTTCCTCATCGAAAAACTTGGGTATTACCCCGAGAATATGGCCGCCTGCCGAGCGAACTCCACGTGCGGCGGCGCCCATAAGTCCGTTACCTCCGCCTCCGAATACCAAAGAATGTCCGCGAGCCACCATATCCTTGCCCATTTGTTCAACCTTTTCAATATATATGGGATCAATAGTAGGGGATGCTGCTCCGTAAACACAAATTTTCATGTAATTTCTCCTTTAAGCTTTATATTTATAATTCAAGGTGTATATCGTCATATAACTATTATACTGATTTTTTCTGTGTTTTACAACTGTGGTCCAAGCATTTTTTTACGATTAGTATTATAAAATAGGTTAGTACAGAAATAAATACTATTGCCGCACCCGATGCTATGCCGAAATAAAAAGAAAGAGTGAGACCTGTGATACAGAAACAAGCGCTTAACAAAACCGCAATGAAAATTCTTATTTTAAGGGTTTTGGCAAGCAAAGAGGAGCAGGCAGCAGGGGCTGTGAGAAGTGCAATTACAAGAATGATACCCACTACTCGTATTAACGACACAATGCTTAAGGCGGTGAGAATTAAAAGCAAATACTCCAAAAATGCGGTTTTAATTCCGCAAATCTTTGCAAAGCTACTGTCAAACAAAAAGGATTTCCAATCATTGAACAGTGAAATTATCGCAAAAAGAACAATAACGGTAAGAGGAAGCATTATTGTTAAATCAAGCCGGGTTACCGATAAAATGTTGCCAAAGAGATATGAGTTTATATCGGGTGGGTATCCCGGCATAAGGCTTGTAAATGCGATTCCGAGCGCCATTCCGAGTGACCACAAAAGTGATATTATTATATCGCTTTTAGCGGTGTTTTTGCGTCTTACGGCGCCTATTACAAGTGCCGCTCCAACAGCGAAAATTCCTGCCCCGAGAATCGGTTCAAAGCCTAAAAGGTAGCCAAGACCAACACCGCCATAGGCTGTGTGTGCAATACCGCCGCTCATAATGAGCAGCTTTTTTTCGGTTATTATCACGCCGATAATACCGCAAATTATACTTGCAAGCAAACCTGCAAACAGGGCATTTTGCAAAAAATCATACTTAAAAAGGGCTTCAAGCATTTTCTTCACCCTCACCTTCAATCGGAAATACTCCGCCATACATAATTCGGCTGATTTCATCGTTAATTACAGGCTCACCGCAGTATAGCAGTTCTCTGTTAATAAGCACAAGCTTGTTTGAAAAACTGCATGCGGCAGATAAATCATGAGTCACTATGACAACCGTTAGACCTTTAAGGTTTTGCTCCTTAAGGGTTTTGAAAATTTTGTCGCGTGATAGCGGGTCAACATTTGCGGTTGGCTCGTCAAGAAGCAAAATTTGCGGATTTGCCGCTAATGCCCTTGCAATAAGCAAGCGCTGAAATTCACCGCCCGAAAGCTCACCTATTTGCCGATTTGCAAACGCTTCAAGCCCCAAAAGCTCCAGTAATTTGTAAGCCTTGTCTTTTTCTTCAATACTAAAGCGCCTAAAGGGATGAAGACCGGATTTTAAAAAGGCTGTCATCACGGTTTCAAGCACCGTGATGGGAAAATTACGGTCCATTGAGGCAATTTGAGGCACATAGCTTATGACAGCCTTTTCTTGCATTTCAATAGTTCCTGTGTTTGGTTTCAGAAAGCCTAAAACGGTGTTTAACATAGTGGTTTTACCACCGCCGTTAGGCCCTATTATTGCAACAAATTCGCCCTCATTAATTTCAAGGCTTATATTATTTATTGCATCAATACCGCTGTATGAAACGGTTATACCGTTTGTTTTAATTGCTGTTTTCATTATTTCATCGCCTTTAGTAATGAATCGGTCATGGTTTTAAGATTGTTTATATAATCAGCCGAGAGAGGCTCAAGCATTACAGCCTCACCGCCTATTTCTTCCGCAAAGCTTAATGCCTGCTTTTTTGAGGCTTCTGCTTGATAAAAAATAACCTTTATATCTTCTTTTTTTGCAAGGTCGGTCATTTGGGCAAGACGTTTTGCGGTAGCCTCTTTGCCATGCTCCTCTAAAGCGTGCATTGAAAGAGCATAATCATCTGCAAAATAGCCAAACGCCGGGTGGAAGGCTATGAATTTGCGGTTTTTACAGTCAGAGAGGGAAGCGGAGATATATTCATCAAGCTCTTTAAGCTCGTTTATATAGTTTTCGGCATTTTGAGCGTAATAATCAGCATTTTCAGGGTCAAGCTCCTTTAAAGAGTCGGCAATAGCTTCAACCATAACAATTACCCTTTTCGGTGACAGCCATATATGTGGGTCACGGCTGTCACCCTCAAGTCTGTCAGGGTAAGCTTTTCTTACACTATCCTCAAGTGAGACAGTCTTTTCACTGTCAACAAGCGGCAAAATAGAGCTTTTCTCTGCGGGAACACCGATAGAAAAATAAAGCTTGGCATCGGCTATGCCGGTCATTTGTGAGGGCGACGGCTCATAGGTTTCGGGAGAAGCACCGGCAGGAATAACTGTTACAACATCGAATTTATCACCGCAAACACGGCTGACAAAGGTTGCCTGCGGTGCAATTGAAACTGCAAGAATATTTTTATTACCATTTTGAGTTGATTTACAGCCCGAAAAGGTAAAAAACAAGATCAGTGTTAATAATAGTGCTGTTTTTTTCATTTTTTCACTCCAAAACGCAAATGATTTGCAAATTATATTTTAATACAATGTGCGCATGCTGTCAAGCAAAAAAGCAAATGACTTGCAATTTGGTATTAGCTGTTGTATAATAGTTAAGATAGGAGTGTGGAGAAATGACCGAAAGAAGTAGCTACAATACAAAGGCAAGAAAGTATATCTTGGAGTTTTTAAGTAATAACCGCAACACAACGGTTTCGGTTTCGGATATTGTGGAATATTTAGAGTATAAGGGCATTACGGTTAATCTCACCACTGTTTATAGGTATTTAAACAAGCTTACAGACGAGCATAGTGTTATAAAAATTACTAACGAAAGCGGGCAGAGAGCGGTTTATCAGCTTATAGAGCATAAGAGTGGCTGTGATGAGCATATACATATACAGTGTATAGCTTGCGGCAAATTAGAGCATATTGAATGTGATTTCATGGAACACATTAAGGAGCATTTGTATAAGGACCACGGATTTACCATTAAATGTGACGGCAGTATCCTTTACGGTGTTTGTGCCGAATGTAGCCAAAGAATTTAAACCCCAAGTAGACTTAAAGGGTCGAAAAATAGGGGATTGTTTGCAGTTTAAACAAAGAAAAGCCGGTTTTTAAAATGAAAATCTCGGTTTTATATAAATTTTCAAAATTTCTAAAAAAGGGGTTGCATTATAACCGTCTTTAGTGTATAATAATAAAGCAGTGAGGGGAAACCGTTAGCTGTAAAATAAAATATCGCGGAGTGGAGCAGCTGGTAGCTCGTCGGGCTCATAACCCGAAGGTCGTAGGTTCAAGTCCTGCCTCCGCAACCAATCAAGTTTACGCCCCCAGTGATGATGATCTCATCCTTGTGGGCGTAAATTTTTGTTACATACTCTTTTATAAGACGTTCAATGTCTCCATCCTGGAGCCTTTGGGCGTCTTTTTTTAGTTTTGCAACAATATCTGCTTTTGTGATTGTAGGCTTATCCGACAACATAATTATTTCCTGCAGTTCGGCTTTGCGCACCTGTCTTTTGGCAAGTTCTTCCCGGAGTTCTGAACAATCCACCCCCTGCGCAATAGCATTACAAAGATTAACTATCTCTTTTTCAACCTTTGCCAGTTCCTTCTTCTCTTTGCTACGGTCGGCGAGGCTCTTACTATATTCTTTAAGTATCTCATCAGCCATTGCATCGAAATCGCTATTCATAAAATAGTCTTTAATCTGTGCTATAACGGCTAATTCCATTTCATCAGCGTTTATATTATTTGCCTTGCAGGTGTGGTTACGGTATTTATTACCGCATACATAGTATCTTGTGGTGTAGCCTTTTCGGCTTGTGTTAGTTTTGCCGGTATAGGTACCGCCACAC
>JAZQKT010000042.1:0-7362 GCA_045542295.1 Acutalibacteraceae bacterium | reverse complement strand
CTAAGACCGCTTGGCCTCCGACTTCGTTTTTCCTTCTTTATAGCTAACACCTGTAAGCACAACCGTTTTTGCGCCCAAGGCTTTTAGCTTGCTTGTTAACGATAAAATATATTCTTCGTCATACTCGGTTTTGAATTCGGTATCTGTAAGGAAGCAGGCTTCGGTTATATTAGGTAAAAGAATATCTGCCTTTGCACACAAAAGCTTCATAGCGTCTACATATTCGCAGTCAAAAGCAGGGTAAAGCTTGCCGTTGTCTGCCATAGCAGGGTCAACTATTTTCACACAGCCTTCAGCTGAAAGTGATGAAAAGATGTCCTGTACATAGTCAATCTGCTTTGTACTGCCAAGATATCCGGTGTATATAGCATCAAATTTGATATTTTCCTTTTCCCAATGCTCACGAATAGCCGGGATATCATCCGTAAGGTCGTGGCAGGTGAAGCCGTTGAAGCCTGCTGTGTGGGTTGAAAGAATGGCAGAGGGTAATATGCAGGTTTCCATTCCACAGGCAGATAAAATCGGCAAGGCTACCGTTAATGAGCACTGACCGAGACAGGAAATATCTTGAACGGTTAAAATCTTTTTATATGACATAATTTTTTCTCCTTTGCGGCATTGCAATATTAATTTATATATGGTATTATATAGAAAAAGTGACCACTTTAAAATAGCCAATTTTAACTATTTTTGAAAGGACAGTTAATATGCTTGTTGAGTTTGCCAAGCTTGAACTCCAAAAAAAGGGCGAGCTTTATAAAATGCTTTATTTAAAGATTAAGGAAGCGGCGGAATGCGGTGCAATAAAGGAGGGGGAGAAATTACCCTCTGTCAGGGAGGCGGCAGAACAACTGGGAGTTAGCAGAACAACGGTTGAAAACGCTTATACAAGGCTTTGCATTGAGGGTTTGGCCGAAAGCCGACCGCAGAGAGGGTATTATATCACGGCTAATCGTGGAAAGCCCCTTACAGCAACAAAGAAGGTGGCAGAAAAATATAATGTTCTATATGATTTTTCAAGCCGCAGTGTTGATACCGCCGCAACTGATACCGAGCTTTGGAAGCGTACCTTAAGAGCTGTGCTTTGGGATTCTTCAAGGCTAACCGCTTATGGTGACAGGCAGGGTGAAGCAGAGTTAAGAGAGGCTTTGTCAAACTATTCTTATAAAGCAAGGGGCGTAAAGGCGGAGGCGGAAAACATTGTAATAGGTGCAGGCATCGGGCCGTTGCTTAACATTCTTTGCGGAATTTTAGGAAGAAAAATAACGGTTGGAATCGAAAACGGAGGCTTTTTGGAGGCAGAGGGTATTTTTTCCGACTATGGGATTAAAACTGTGCTTTTGGATAGTGATGTGAGCGGTGCTACAATTAAAAGCATTGAAGAAAATGAGATTGATGTACTGTTTTTGTTGCCGTCTGCGCTTTCTAAAATCAGTGTTTCTTCGCTTTACAGCCGCCGAAACGATTATATTAAATGGGCAAATGCTGTGAAAGGCAGACTAATTATTGAGGATGACTATAACGGAGAATTGCGATATACTGCAAGAACGGTGGCATCCTTTCAAGGTAAATGCCCCGAGAAAACGATTTATATAGGCAGCTTTTCAAAGCTTTTACTGCCAAGTGTAAGAATAGCATATATGGTGCTGCCGCACGAATTGACAGTAAAGCTTAATCAAAGAAAGGCAGGTTATAACCAAACTTGCGGTAAAATAGAACAGCTGGCACTTGCGGAGTATATTACGAGAGGCGCCATGGAAAAGCAGTTAAGAAGGCTTAGAAGAATTTATTATAACAAAAGTCAAATTCTTTGTAAGGCGCTGAAAGCCGGAATAAAAAACAGCGAAATAACACTCTATGAATCATCCCTTATGTTAGAGCTTGCAACGGGCTTGGAGCTTGAAAGCGATATGCTTTGTGATATACTCTTAAAAAACGGTATAAAGGTTATAAGATCCGCCCAAAAAGGGAAGATAAGGCTTTGTTTTGCAGGTATCAGTGAAGAAAAAATCCCTGTTGCGGCACAAAAAATTGCAGAGGTTATAACAGAGGATTTAAAAAGAAAAAATTACTAATAAAAAGTATGGTTTTGAGGTTGAAAAACAGCGTGTTTTGTAATATAATGTAAAAAGTATATAATTTGGAGGCAATAAAATGTTCAAAAGAGTTTTGGCACTGTTAATGTGTTTGTGTTTGTGTGTGGCTGTAGTTGGTTGCGGTAAAAAAACCGAGCAATTAAGCGTTGAAATGGGTGATGATGTTTCAGCACCCGAGGAGCCGGTTTATGTTAAAGAATACTCCGTAAACCCGTTAACAGGCGTTGAAGACTTAACTGTAGGAAAAGAAAATGATCGCCCTGTTGCCATAACCGTTAATAATATCAGTATAGCACAGTCGGTTCAAACAGGTGTTGGCAAAGCAGATATTGTTTATGAAACAATGGTTGAGGACGGTATCACAAGACTTATTGCTCTTTATCAGGATATAAGCAAGGTTGATAAAATAGGAACTATCCGTTCAGCAAGATACGCCTTTGTGGACCTTGCAATGGGTCATAATGCAATTTATGTGCATCACGGTCAGGACGAGTATCACGCCGGCCCGCATCTTAAGGATTTGGACCGCTTTATTTTGGATGTTCCTACCGAGGGAGCAGATAATGCAGGTGAAAGAATTTCTAATAATTTAGCCAGAGAGCATACACTTTATGCAAACGGTAAAAAGCTTTGGGAAGTATTGTCAAAGAAATTTGATACTAAAAACACCTCTTCTCGTCAATGGCTTAATTTTGCGGCCGAGGAGGCTAACATAACCTTTGATAAAAAGGCAAATTCCGTAACAATTCCTTTTTCTTCCTCTTATAAGTCACTTTTTAAATATAACGAGGAAACGGGTAAGTACACAAGGCACTTTAACGGTATGCTTCGCAAGGATTATTATACCGGAGAAAGTATGGAATTTAAAAACGTGTTCCTGCTTTCAACCGATATTTACACATATCCCAACTGTAATGACGGTAAAAGGCATCAAAAAATAGAATTAAGATCGGGTAACGGATACTATTTTGTTAACGGTACATATACATTCATCAGTTGGTCAAAGGGGGAAGCCTCTAACAGCTTCACATTCACCTTGGCTGACGGTACAAAGCTTTCGGTACAGCCCGGAAACAGTTGGATTTGCATTGCAGATAAGGATGTTTCATTCCCTGTAATAGAGTAGGAACATTAAAATCCGCTTTAATTGCGGCAAAACGCCGCAAAAGAAAGAATTCGTTTGTCTACAGTTTAAAACGGCAGGAGCTTCCTGCCGTTTTTTTAAAAAAATTCCAAAATTTTGAAACCTTTTTCAGCTTTTAAAAGTATTTTATTTGAAGGGGGATGAATATGAACAGTACAGAACGTTTTGAAACCAAGAAGTATGCTTCTCCGGAAGCGGCATTCAATAAGTATGCCGATATGGTTTATCGGCTGGCTTTTGTGCGCACAAAAAGTCAAAATGACAGTGACGATATACTGCAAGAGGTGTTTTTGCGGTATATGAAGGTTTGGGAAAAAATCGAAAATGAACAACATCTAAAGGCAATGCTGTTAAGAATAACGGTGAACTGCAGCAACAGCCTTAAAACCTCTGCGTGGTTTAAAAGAACAGAACCGCTGGATGAAAATATGCCTGCCTTTGAAACACAAGGTGAAGAAAATGTTTTAGGTGAGGTTTTAAAGCTTCCTTTAAAATACCGTACTGTCATACATCTTCATTACTATTGCGGTTATTCGGTTAATGAAATTGCCGAAATTGAAAAAAGCAACCCTTCAACTGTAAAAACCAGACTTAGCCGTGCCAGGGAAATGCTTAAAAAAACTATAAAGGTGGATGAATTATGAGCTTTAAGGATAATTATTCAAAGCAAATAGAGAGTATTCGTGCAGACGGATATATTAAACAAAAGATACTGAATAAAATTTCGAAAAATCAAGCTAAAAAAGCTAAAATGCCTATAGCTTATGTTATGAGAGCGGCTGCTGCCATGGCTGCCTGCTTTGCTGTGGTGCTTACGGTATTTATAATAAACGGTAAGGATGCCGTAAAACCGAAGACAGTAAACGATGTTGTGGGCAATAATGCTGCAAGCTATGATGAAATATATAAAACGATTGAGGTTTTCAAGCCTAAAAACAATATAATATCCGATGTGGTGGATTTTATTCTGGGTGATGAAGAAGAGTCTTTCAAATATAAAGATGATATGGTTGTATATGAATATGTAACGGATGGTGCTGTAGCGCCCGGTGCCGCCAAGGGAGAAGCAACCGCTACTAATACAAATGACAGCAGTAAAGATAAGCATTCCGAAACCAATACACAGGTAGACGGGGTTGCTGAAGCCGATATTGTTAAAACTGACGGCAGGTATATTTACAGCTCCTCTGCGGCAGAGAGAAAAATAAGGATTATTAAGGCCGGCAAAGAGCCAAAGCTTGTAAAAACAATTGAATTTGATAACCCGGAAACCAGCTTTATGTCAAATATGTATCTTGTTGGTGACAAGCTTGTTTTAATGGCTTCAAGGGCGGATGACAGAAAGCTTGGAACAATAGTATATATATATGATGTTTCTGTGCCCGAAAAGGCTGAAAAGGTTTATGAATGTAAGCAAAGCGGTTTTTATAACACATCAAGAGTTATTGGAGATAAGCTTTATCTCATATCAAACTATACTTTAAATGTTGGTGATGCTCAAAAAGAAGAGCCGGAAACCTTTGTGCCTTATGTTGAGTGCAAAAATTATGACGGTGCTGTTAGGGCAGGAGACGTTTTTATAAATAAAAATTGCTCAAGAGCAGTTTATACCGTTATTTGCGGTTACGATATAACAAGCGGAAAGCTGATTGGCTCGCAGTCACTTCTCGGCGGCACATATACACTTTATTGCAGTGCCGAAAATATTATAACTGCCGATTATGCCAAAGACGGCAAAACCAATGTGGCACGCTTTGCTATAAAGGACGGCAAGGTAGAATTCAAGGCTACAGGACAAATTGACGGAAATTTGCTTAATCAGTTTTCTATTGATGAACACAAGGGCTATTTCAGATTTGTTACAACCATTGAAAAAGGTGCAGAGACAAAAGATAATGGCGTAATTAGCTATACATTCAGCAGGACAAACGCATTAACCGTTTTAGATATGGAGCTAAAGCCTGTGGGCGGTATAGGAAACATTGCTCCCGATGAGAGGGTTTATTCCGTAAGATTTATGGGTGATATTGCATACTTTGTAACCTTCCGTCAGGTTGACCCGCTTTTCAGTGTTGACCTTAAGGACCCCAAAAATCCTAAAATTATAGGAGCGCTTAAAATCCCCGGTTTTTCAAGCTATCTTTTCCCTTACGGTGAGGGCAAGCTTTTGGGAATCGGTCAAGATGCGGATGAGAAAACCGGCAGAACAGGCGGCATCAAGCTTTCAATGTTTGATATAACCGACCCGACTGATGTTAATGAGACCGCAAAGCTTATTCTTGATGTTAACTATTCGCCTGCGCTTTACGGTCACAAGGAGTCTCTTGTGGATTTCGGGAAAAATGTTATAGGCTTCTCGGTTTACGGAAATTTCGGCAGCGAATACAGAATTTTCAGCTTTAAGGACGGTGCTTTTGTTCTTGAACAAAGGATTGAACTGGGCAAGGAATTTGATAATGTAAGAGGTCTTTATATCGGTGAGGAATTCTATATTGTAACCGACGGAACACTTTATGTATTCAATATGAATGACTATAGTGAAATTGCAAGAATCAGTTTAACCTAAATTTCAAAGCGGTTGCTCAAAAAATCTTGAGCAACCGCTTTTATACAGTCTATTTTTTTGCTTTTACATTTGCAAGCGGGTTTTGGTCAACCGCGTGCTTTATCTGTTTATTTGAAACGTGTGTGTAAATTTGGGTGGTACCAAGATTTGCGTGACCTAAAATTTCTTTTAAAACTCTTATATCAACGTCACCGTGCTGGTACATAAGGGTGGCGGCAGTGTGACGAAGCTTATGTGTTGAAAAGCCTTGGTCACCAAGCCCGGATTTGTCGAGATATGTTTTTACTATGTGTTGAACGGTTTTGGGACTGATTCTGCGGTGATTGCGGCTGATAAAAAGTGCGTTTTTGTCGGTTATCGGGATACCGTCATTAGGGCGTACCGCAAGATAAGCATTTATGGCGTCAAGGCAGGCGTCGTTAAGGTAAACCATACGTTCCTTGTTTCCTTTACCTAAAACGGTTAGAGTGTTATCGGAGGAAATACTGCTCAAATTTAGTGAGCAAAGCTCTGACAATCGCAGACCGCAGTTGAGAAAAAGGACTAAAATGCAGTAGTCACGCTCCTTGTTTGCACCGTCAACAGAATTTAAAAGCTCCAATGAATCCTCAAGGGTGAGGTGCTTCGGCAAAGCCTGCTTAACCTTTGGGGCTTCAAGCATTTCAGCAGGGTTAATTTCAATTTGATGTGTCTGTGCGGATAGGTATTTAAAAAAAATCTTTAGCGTTGAGGTTTTTCTGGCTCTTGTGGCAGTGTTGTTATCACGCTCGTTTTTGCAGTAAACCAAAAAACCGTAAAGGTCAGATATAGTTACGCTTTTAATTAATTCAATATCAACAGAGGAAATCTCAATTTCTTCAAATGCGGTATCTCTTGAAACCTTTCCTCTTACTGTTAAAAGGTAACGGAAAAAGGTTTGCAAATCAAGAAAATAGCCCTCAACCGAGCGGCTCGATTTTCCTCTTATGGTTTCATTGTAGGTTAAAAAATCCCGTATAATCGGCGGACAGCTTTGTAAAATTTCAAGCTTCATATTTGCAACTCCGTTTGAATTAGTGTATTATAATAATATCACTATTTCTCAAAAATTTCAACTTAATAAAAACTTAATAAATTAGGCTGTTTTTTCTTAATAAATTTTCTGCTAAAATAATATCACAGGGGGACAAGGTGATGTACAATATACTTATTTGCGATGATGAAAAGGATATAGTTTCCGCACTTAAAATTTATTTAGAGGCAGAGGGCTACAGCACAATATCGGCATATAACGGCAACGAGGCGTTAAGTCTTTTATCTCAACACGAAATACATCTCGTTTTAATGGATATAATGATGCCTGAATGTGACGGGATTTCTGCAATGATAAAGCTTAGGGAAAGCAGTAATATACCGGTAATTTTGTTGACCGCAAAGAGCGAGGATACCGATAAAATTTTGGGACTTAATGTAGGGGCTGACGATTACATAACAAAGCCGTTTAACCCTATTGAGGTGGTTGCACGTGTCCGCTCACAGCTTCGACGCTATATAAAGCTTGGAGGTAAAGCGTGTGA
>JAZQKT010000041.1:0-4027 GCA_045542295.1 Acutalibacteraceae bacterium | reverse complement strand
TTCGTTTAAAAGACCGGGAATCTTTGTCATAGAAATGCTTTTATAATCCCCTTCATCCATATCAACATCAAAGAGCTCTTGGTATACCTCAACAGTATCCTCTACCTTTTCGGTAACTGTTATGTAGGGCAAAAAAATTGTAATGAGCATTAAAAGCGCACCCGCTAATGCCAAAACAACCGGGATTAACAATTTTTTATTGTTCATTTTTTAAACCTCCGCTATATCCTTTAACCTCTTGAAAATTAAACAGGCTATGACAAACATAACCCGTTTAAACCTTTATTAAGAAACTCTCTCTAATGTGAGCGGAAGTGCATTTGCGATTCCCAATGCGTCCTCTTCCTCGTCTGTAACAACCTTGGTAAACTCTAATTCATCATCAGAAATTTCAAAAACAATGTATTCGTCTTCGTCAATTTCATCCTCATAGGTATAAAGCTTATCGTCTTTTACTTCATATTTTCCTTTTTGTTCCAAATCTTCGAGCATTTCGTCAAAGTCGATTTCTACCATAGCTTCCTCAAGAAGCTCATCAAGTGTAACGCCCTGTGCTTCTAAAAGGTCATCAAGTGACATTTCTGCACCCTGCTGTCCAATCATAGCTTCAAGCGTTGCAACTAAATACTCTTCCATTACATCGGTAAAGTCCTTTTTAAACTTCTCAACAGACTTATCATCAGCTACAAGCTCAAACTTACCGTTATCGGAAAATTCAAAAACAACCTCTAAAGATAAGCCCTCGTCCTCTATTATTTCTAAAAGGGTTTCGTCTGCATCATCTTCAGACATAATTTTTGCGAATTCAAATGTTGTTTCCCATTCACCAACGATTAGTTCTTCAGCGCTCTTTTTAGCTGTGCTTGAGCCCTTCTTGTCACCCTTTTTAGAGTCATCCTTGCTCTCGCCGCAAGCAACAAAGCTCAAAGACATAATAAGAGCTAAAACCAATGCCAATAATTTTTTCATAATAAAATCCTTCTTTCTTTTATTACCACTTTCGTGTTTTTCGCCTCTCGCTCCTTATAAAGCATTTAGCTAGTATAAAGATACCACTCTTCGTTCCTTTTGTCAAGAAAAGAAGAGTGATTTATGATATTTATTCCTTTATACTGTCTGCATAGTCGCAGGCGGCAAGAGCGGCAACTGCGCCGTCTGCCGCGGCGGTTGTTACCTGACGTATTGTTTTTGTTCGGCAGTCACCTGCAACAAAGATACCGTCAGCACTTGTTTTGCAAAATTCATCTGCCAAAACATAGCCGCGCTCATCAAGTTTTACAATATCCTTAAATATTTCGTTTTGGGGAATTAAGCCGATTGCCACAAACATACCGTCAAGCAAAAGTGTTTGTCTTCGGCTTTCGGCGGTGTTTTCAATTTCAATTCCCTCAAGCTCGTTTTCACCAAGCAGTCCTTTAACCACAGCGCCGCAGATAATTTCAACGTTGGTCTTTTCTGCAAGCTTTTGCTGAAGCTTTTGCTCACCTGTCAAAAAGTCAAGATTTTGCACAACATAAACCTTTTTTGCAAGGTCTGACAACAAAATAGCCTCCTGCAGAGCAGAGTTTCCGCCGCCTATAACCGCAACGGTTTTGTTTTCATAAAAAGCACCGTCACAAACAGCACAGAAGGATATGCCCTCACCAATAAGGTTTTCTTCATTAGGGAGCCCTAAAAGGCGATGCTTTGCACCTGTTGCAATAATAACTGCTTTTGCGCTGAATTCACCCGAATCGGTTATAACGGTTTTAATTTTTCCGTTTTTAACCGCCAAAACCTCGGCACATTCAACCTCGGCATCCTGCCCGAGTACCTGCTCAACCAGCTTTTCGGCAAACTCGTTACCCGTAACCTCACAAAAGCCGGGTATGTTTTCAACCTTTGGTGAATATGTAATCTGTCCCCCAAAGCTTCCCTTTTCTATAACCAGAACCTTTTTATTAGCCCTGCAAGCATACAGGGCGGCGACGAGCCCCGCAGGACCGCCGCCGACTATTATAATATCATACATATTTATAATTCCTGTTTTTAAAATTTAGGTTAACTCTCGTCAGCCTATGCGTTAAGCATTTTCTTAATATCAGAAACGCCTGCGAATTTAGAAACCTGACCGTCCTTAACTACTACCAAGGTAGGAGCCTGCTTAACACCAAATTCTGTTGCCATTTCTGCGTGCTCATTAGCAAGAAGCTTCTCATAAGCTACTCCTGCTTTATCTAAAATAGAGCAAGCGATTTTGCAGTTGGGGCAGGTTGCGGTTGTGAAAAGATATGTGCCGTCTTTAGCAACAGGGGCAGTTTCCTCACAAGCACAGGTTTCGGTCAACACACCCTCATGTGTGAGCTTTGAATTACCAATGTCATAAACCTTACGGTCCTTATACTCTTGGGTTTTACCGTCATTCCAGTTCTGAACAGGGCGGTAATAACCTGTAATACGGCTGTAAATCTCGGTCTTTTCGCCGCATTGAGGGCAAAAATGCTGTTCGCCGGTAAGATAACCGTGGTTCTTACATACAGAGTATGTGGGAGACAAGGTATAGTAAGGCAAACGGTAATTTTCTGCAATCTTTTTAATAAGATTAGCAGCAGCCTTCCAATCGGGAAGCTTTTCGCCAAGGAATGCGTGGAATACAGTACCCGAGGTATAAAGGGTCTGCAATTCATCCTGAACATCAAGAGCGGTGAAAATATCCTCTGTATAACCAACAGGAAGATGTGAGCTATTGGTATAGTAAGGAGTTTCGCCCTCACCTCTGCCGGCAGTAACAATGTCGGGATAATGCTTTAGGTCGTGCTTTGCAAGACGGAAAGCAGTAGACTCTGCGGGGGTAGCTTCAAGGTTATAAAGATCACCGTATTCAACCTGATAATCGGAAAGTCTCTCACGCATGTGGTTAAGAACATCCTTGGTGAAATCCTGTGTCTTTTTGTTAGTAAGGTCAGCCTTTAACCACTTTGCATTAAGACCAACCTCGTTCATACCAACAAGACCGATGGTAGAGAAATGGTTATTAAAGGTTCCGAGGTATCTCTTGGTGTAGGGATAAAGTCCTGCATCAAGAAGCTTTGTGATAACGTCACGCTTAACCTTAAGTGAGCGTGCGGAAATATCCATCATCTTATCAAGGCGAGCATAGAAATCAGCCTCGTCCTTTGCAAGATAGGCAATTCTCGGCATATTAATGGTAACAACGCCGACAGAACCTGTAGACTCACCGCTTCCGAAGAAGCCGCCCGACTTTTTGCGAAGCTCACGGAGGTCAAGACGAAGTCTGCAGCACATACTTCTTACATCACTGGGCTCCATATCGGAATTGATATAGTTTGAGAAATAAGGTGTACCGTATTTTGAGGTCATT
The DNA here is from genome assembly GCA_045542295.1 of Acutalibacteraceae bacterium. Taxonomy (GTDB): domain Bacteria; phylum Bacillota; class Clostridia; order Oscillospirales; family Acutalibacteraceae; genus UBA737. The sequence continues at coordinate 666 of JAZQKT010000041.1, read as the reverse complement.
TCAAAGAGAAGTCTGTTATTCTCGGTATCTGACCAGTCAAAATTACGAGTAATGGAATATGTGGGGATAGGATACTGGAAGCCGCGGCCGTTAGCATCACCCTCGATCATAATCTCGATGAATGCCTTGTTAACCATATCCATTTCTTTTTTACAGTCTTTATACTTGAAGTCCATTTCCTTGCCGCCAACAATACAGTTGAGCTCAGCAAGGTCATTCGGAACTACCCAGTCAAGGGTGATGTTGGTAAAGGGAGACTGTGTTCCCCAACGAGAAGGAGTATTTACGCCGTAAATAAAGGACTGGATGCACTGCTTAACCTCTTTGTAGGAAAGGTTGTCAACCTTAACAAAGGGAGCAAGATAGGTATCAAAGGAGGAGAAGGCCTGAGCGCCTGCCCACTCGTTCTGCATAATGCCGAGGAAGTTAACCATCTGGTTGCAGAGGGTGGAGAGGTGACCTGCGGGGGAAGAGGTGATCTTTCCGGGAACGCCGCCGAGACCTTCGGTGATGAGCTGACGGAGAGACCAGCCTGCGCAGTAACCGGTAAGCATGGAAAGGTCGTGAATGTGGATGTCGGCATTTCTGTGAGCGTTTCCGATTTCATCGTCATAAATTTCACTAAGCCAATAGTTAGCGGTAACGGCACCCGAGTTAGAAAGGATA
>JAZQKT010000040.1:0-2298 GCA_045542295.1 Acutalibacteraceae bacterium | reverse complement strand
ACTATGGAAGGAATTGTAGCAGAAGACGGCAGTTTAAAATTCGAGTATGTGAACATCTATACCCCTGCAAGCGTACAGCCTGTTAATGTATCCGTCGTAGGCACAAAGATTCTTGAAGGACGCGATTGGCAAAGCGGAGATACTTTCGCATTTACATTAGAACAAAAGCAGGGCGATGAAATTTGGACGGTTATTGGCACAAAAGCCGTTACCTATGATGCTCGGAACACCGCCTTTAATCAATTTGATTTTAGTGACTTGATACAGGAGCTTACATTTGACAAAGTTGGCACATACAATTTCCGCATGACTGAGGTTGTAGGTGATCTTGAAAATGTGGATTACGATAAAAGTGTAAATACTTTTAACATTCGTGTAACGGATGTTGATATGGATGGCAAATTAGAAGTATCGACTGTAACCGCCGCACAGAACGCAAAAGTAACCGAGACAGACGGAAAATATAAGGTTTCTGTCACATTCAACAACACCTTTATCCCTGTTGTTTCAGAACCGGATGATATTGAGGTTAATATTGGTGTGAATAAGACAATTAAGAACACCGGTATTTCATCCATCGGCCCTGCCGGATTTGAATTTGTGTTAGAAAACACCATAAGCGGTGAAAAGCGGGCTCTTAAATCGGATGATAAAGGTACCGCTGTCTTTACACTCCCATTCACCGTGGCTGATGTTGGAAAAACCTATACATACAAACTGTCCGAAACCAATGACGGCATGACAGGTGTTACCTATGATACCAAAGTGTATGATATTTCTATCGCCATCACTTTGAGCAGCGATAATAGGCTTGTTCCAACAATCACAATGGATGGTGAAACTGTGAATGATGTCATTGCAAGGTTTGAAAACACCTATTATACAGATCACACTACTGCACCGCCCACCGGAGATAACAGCAATATCACATTTTGGTTCATTATGATGATTATCAGCGGTACAGCTTGTATAGTTCTCGTTCTTCTTGACAAGAGATATACACGTTCAAAAGCTAAACCCAATGAATAGCGAGGAACTGCAGTGAAAAATAAAATGTTTGATATAATCTTAAGTTTTTTCAGAAAGCCTACCACTTATCAACCGTCTAAAAAAGAGATTGATAGCGTGGATAAAACTCCCGTTACAGAAGAATTTGAGCGTTGTGTTATATGTGGCAAACTGACCTGCATTCCTATTTCAATGCCGGTTGATTGGCGTGAGAACTATGAAATTGGACTAGGACAAATATGTGCCGAGTGTGCTAAAAAAGAGCGAGAAGCAAAACCGTTTGGAAACAAGCTAACCACAGAACAAATTCTGCAAGCTGTAGAACAATGCAGGAAAGAAAAAAATAAATAATAGTAAAGCTAAAAACACAGTTCTTTTTTAAGGACTGTGTTTTTTCTGTATTCGCTCTAAAAAGTGTGTTTATAAAGCAAATATTCGCGGATTTTTTGTTTTTTCCGTTTTGTTAATGTTTACTATGAAAACAAATAGATAATCACGAAAACACGGCAACAAAAATAACCCGTCTTGCGGCGGGGTGAATAAAAGTATGTAAAGGATAGGTTATGGTATGGCAGGAACGGCTGTCATGTCATAGCCTAATTCATTTAGTTTTTTAAGATAAGAATTAATTTTCTTTTCGCGGTTGAACTTGTTGTAATAATCTGCACCTAAATCGCGAAACGGTTGGTTGTATTTCAGTATGTAGTAAATTGCAGTGAGCATTGAATGAGCAACTGCCATAGCCGCAATTTTAGAACCTCTGCGTATTTTAATACGCTGGAACTGTGCGTAGAAAAAGGTGTCTTTATGTTTGGATGTACCGTGAGCACATTGAATAAGGGTGGTTTTAAGTGTAGGATTGCCTTTTGTTGTTCTGCCACTACGGCGTTTACCTGCACTTTCATTGTTACCCGGTGCTACACCCGCCCAAGAGCATAAATGTGAAGCTGAAGGAAATCTGCTCATATCCTTGCCAATTTCCGAAATTATGGTTTGAGCACCGATTTTACCTACACCCGGTATTTCTTCTAATGCATTTATGGCATCCTCATAGTCCTTAATATAGTCTTGAATAATCCTATCTATGTCCTTGATTCGTTTTGTCATATCGTCAATATGGTCAAGAACACTACGAATAAGTTTCCTCTGTAACGGAGAGATTATGCCGTCAAGCGAACTTAATATCTCTTCGGCACTGCTGTGCATTTGGTGATTCCTTATGTCATCCACAGCCTCAAGAGATATTTCTTCTCCGCTGAGTAAAAGGTCTAAGTATTTTCTGCCACTTTT
>JAZQKT010000039.1:0-2163 GCA_045542295.1 Acutalibacteraceae bacterium | reverse complement strand
CAATTATCAGGGGCTATGGTGATATGCCGACAAGCTGTACCGAGCTTACTGATATGGTTATGGAACAAATTCCGATTTGCACACATAAGAAATTCGGTTTACATAACACTTTTGGTGAATTTGTAAAGTTAGTAGACGACGATGACGATTTTGTCGGTATTAGCCCTGAAGATTTTTGCGGTGACGATTTTGTAAAGAAAACCTTCAACTCTTCAAAATACTCGGTTTCAGGCGAGAACGTTTTTGCAAAGGCTGAGGTTGGGTTTGATATCGAGCCCAGAATTTCTGCTTGCGCTGAGCTTAAATGTTATGTCACAGTAAAACATCTTAATAATTTCGGTAGACAAGACCAATATAACCTCAAATGGTATTTGCCTGAGGGTTGGTCTGTGAGAGGCAGAAAGAATTTATTTGCAAATGCTCATTTTTCAGAGAATCACGATTTTGAAAAGACTGAAATCACAATTACCGCGGGGGATAACGTTGAGGGCAGTAACCGAATTATTTTAGAGGTTACAAACGCTGACCATGCAATGCCGATTCTGGTGCCGATAACAATTTTGGGGTAGGTGATTATAATAAATAATATTATGTCCAAAAGGCATGGCATTTGAAATGATGTGAAAACTAAACCCCTGTTCAACCTGAACAGGGGTTTAAGATTACCTTTAGTCATGTAAATAAATTGTTCTTGAATTTCGGTGCATATAAACGTTAAGCACAAGACCTATTCCCAAAAACAGGCAAAGCAGAGAAGTTCCTCCCGAGCTGAAGAAGGGGAGTGTTATTCCTATAACCGGTAAAAGTGAGGTACACATACCAATGTTGATTGTTGATTGTGCAAACAGCATTGCAAAAATGCCCACACAAATGAACTTTCCGGCATCGTTAGAGCAAATGCGGGCAACCCTTACACATCTTAAACAGATAGCCGCAAGCAAAATAATAACCGTTATACAACCCAAAAATCCAAATTCTTCGCCAATGCTGGTGAAAATAAAGTCATTATGACTTTCGGGGATAATGCCGGATTGGGTTAAATCTCCCTTTAAAAAGCCTTGACCCTTAAAACCGCCGTTTGCAAGAGCGCTTCTGCCAAGCCACTGCTGATAACCTATGCCTTTAATATCACCCTCAATATCAAAAAGAAGAGCGATTCTTTTGCGGTGCTGGTCATTCATAACAAAGAAATAAATGAAAGGGGAGGCCACTGCTGCGGCTGAAAGTGCCAATAAAAAGTATTTCCAGCTTACTCCTGCCGCCCACATCATAGATATAACCATAATTGCAAAGACAAGGGCTGTACCGTCGTCACCTTGAAAGTGAATAAGTAAAACGGGAGCGGCACCGTGAATACAGAGCGGGATTAAGTATTTAAGCTTGTTGATGTTGGGCTTAATTTTTCTTAAATGTACAGAAAAGGTAATAATAAAGCAAATTTTCAAAAGCTCTGACGGCTGGAAGGTGGTTATGCCTAAATCAAGCCAAGCCTTATCGTCAGTACCTTCAGGAGCAAAGCCTATGAAAAATGTCAGTATTACGGGAATAAGACCTAAAAGACCGACTAAATACCACCGTTTTAAAATCTTTTCATAGTCATAGGTGGAAATAATCATTGCCGCAAAGACACCTAAAATCAAGCACAGGGTTTGAACAAAAACAGGACGGTAGGTTTCTTTGTAATAGGTTGTGGAAAAAACCGCAATACAGCCATAGGACGATGCAAAAAAGCAAAGCAATAATAAAAGCTTATCCGATTCTCTGAAAAAATCGGCTATTTTTGAGAGTAAATGCCTCATATATGCACCTCAACTAAATGATATGCTACTATTATATTTTATTTTTTAGAAATATTCAAGTAGGGTCTTTAAAAATGTAAAAAAATGTGTTAAAATGGGTGAGAATAAATTTAACGGTGATAATTATGGAAATATTTTTATCGGAAAGCCCTCAAAAAACCGAAGAATTTGCCGCAAAGCTTGCTCAAAATTTAAATGGCGGTGAGGTTATCGCTTTTCGCGGTGACCTCGGAATGGGCAAGACCTGCTTTACAAGAGGTTTGGCAACAGGGCTTGGATATAGCGGAGAGGTAACCTCGCCCACATTTGCTCTCATTAATGAGTATATAGGTGGCAGATTGCCGCTTTATCATTTTGATATGTA
>JAZQKT010000038.1:0-4282 GCA_045542295.1 Acutalibacteraceae bacterium | reverse complement strand
GTAAGAGCCTCACCTAAAGCAACAGCTTTTGCGGCAATAATGTGCATCAAGGGACCGCCCTGTGTACCTGGGAACACAGCTTTATCGATTTTCTTTGCAAGCTCCTCGTCATTAGTTAAAATCATACCGCCACGTGGTCCTCTTAAGGTTTTGTGTGTGGTAGTTGTAACAACATGAGCATAGGGAATAGGTGACGGATGAACACCTGCGGCAATAAGACCTGCAATGTGTGCCATATCAACCATTAAATATGCGCCAACCTCATCGGCAATTTCGCGGCAACGAGGGAAATCTATGATTCTTGAATAAGCTGATGCGCCAACAACAATAAGCTTGGGCTTACATTCAAGTGCAATTCTACGCATCTCATCATAGTCAATAGTTTCGGTTTCGTCATTAACACCGTAAGGAACAATGTTAAAATATTTGCCCGAAATATTTACGGGTGAGCCGTGAGAAAGGTGACCGCCTTGCTGTAAATTCATACCCATTACAGTATCACCGGGGTTTACAAGAGCAAAGAAGGTTGCAAGGTTTGCATTTGCACCCGAATGAGGCTGAACATTGGCAAAATTACAGCCAAAAAGCTTTTTAGCACGCTCTCTTGCTATATCTTCAACAACATCAACACAATAGCAACCGCCGTAATAACGCTTTGTAGGATAGCCTTCAGCATATTTATTGGTAAGAACACCGCCTGCTGCCAACAAAACAGCCTTTGATACAATATTTTCCGAAGCAATAAGCTCTATATTATGACGTTGACGCTGTAGCTCTTTATCGCAAGCAGCGGCAACTTCACTGTCAAAATCTTTAAGTTCTTCAAAAAAGTTCATTTGAAATGCTCCTTAATATTAATGGTGGAAAAGTCTCATACCGGTGAATGCCATGGCAATACCGTATTTATTACAACAATCAATAACTGCATCATCACGAATAGAACCGCCGGGCTCTGCAATATAAGACACACCGCTTCTGTATGCACGCTCAATATTATCATCAAAGGGGAAGAATGCGTCCGAGCCAAGAGCTACACCTGAAATAGTTGAGAGATATTCTTTAATTTCAGCATCGGTAAGGGGTGACGGCTGTGACTTAAAGTATTTCTGCCAATTACCGTCAGCACAAACGTCTTCCTCGTTGCGGTTAATATAACCGTCAATAACATTATCCCTTGTAGGTCTTGCAATTTCATCCAAGAAAGGAAGATTAAGAACCTTATCGTGCTGCCTTAAGAACCAAGTGTCAGCCTTACTGCCAGCAAGTCGGGTACAGTGAATTCTTGACTGTTGACCCGCACCAACACCGATAGCTTGACCGTCTACAGCAAAGCAAACTGAATTTGATTGTGTATACTTTAAGGTGATGAGAGAAATTATGAGGTCACGCTTTGCACTGTCAGGCAATTCTTTGTTTTCGGTAACAAGGTTAGAAAGCAATTCTTCATCAATTTTGAAATTGTTTCTGCCTTGCTCAAAGGTAATGCCGTAAACCTGCTTGTGTTCAATAGATTCGGGAACATAGTTGGGATCGATTTTAACTATATTATAGTTTCCGTTGCGCTTTGATTTTAAAATTTCAAGAGCTTCGGGTTCATAACCGGGGGCAATAACACCGTCCGATACCTCGCGCTTAATATGCAAAGCGGTAGTAACGTCACAAACATCTGAAAGAGCTACCCAGTCACCGAAAGAGCACATTCTGTCAGTTCCGCGGGCTCTTGCATAAGCACAGGCAAGGGGAGATTCGTCAAGGCCCTCAATATCATCAACAAAGCAAGCTTTTTTAAGCTTTTCGGAAAGCTTTGTGCCAACTGCGGCACTTGTAGGACTTACGTGTTTAAAGGATGTAACCGCAGGGAGACCTAAAGCCTCTTTTAATTCCTTAACTAATTGCCAAGAGTTAAAGGCATCAAGAAAGTTAATAAAGCCGGGTCTGCCGCAAAGAATTTCAATCGGCAAATCATTGCCGTTTGCCATAAATATTTTGGCAGGCTTTTGGTTGGGATTACAACCGTATTTCAGTTCAAATTCTTTCATTTTACTTCTCCTTATTTATTTTTGTTAACAATACGTGACTCAAAGCTGCCATCACTTAAATCAATATATCTTACAAAAAGTGAAACCTTATTGTCTTCATTTAAGTTTTTCCATATTGTGTCAGTAAGAGTATCAATATCGCAATCGGGAAGCTCAAGTGTTTTAGGCTCGCCCTCAAAGCTAGGTAGGGGATTGCCGTCACATTTATAGGTGTGGATAAATTTAGCTTTTCCTGCAATAGGATTACTGTAAGCGAATGTATATCTCTGGCAGGAGGAACCGTCTCCCTCGGCAGATTTGAGAATAGACATTGCATAATTCATATCACCGTCTTCAAGGCGGATAATACCTGAAATTCTGGGAGTGTAGTTTGGAGCATCGTCTTCAAATTCACGTGTGCGGAGAGACTGCTCAAAGGTCATTTGATTGTCCATAAGCTTATAAATTGTATCTGTTTGGTCACCGTTGGTAACAATTGTCTTATTACCTAAAACTCTTACAGGAGCATAGATAATAAGATGCGGGTCGGTCATTTTAGACTCATCAAAAGCCTTTGTTCTGATACCGTCACCATCCTCAACAAATACACGGTTGCGGCTGTTTTCACTTCTGCCCATAATAAAGTAAGCGGTAATAGCTTTTTTACCGTCAACACTTTTACCGATAATTATTCCTCTGCCGTGATAAGCTAAAGAATTAAGCTCGTTTTCAATAGATTTGATTTCCATTTTCAGTCCTCCTGTTTTATATATGTCTTACCGTCTTTTACAATAATTTTTTCATCGCACAAGAGCGCTACTGCTTGGGGCAAAATTTTCCATTCGGCCTGTTCCATAATTCGCCTTTGCAGAGTTTCCGGTGTATCATCATCCAAAACCTCAACTGCTTTTTGAAGAATTATAGGTCCGCCGTCACATTCGGCAGTAACAAAATGAACAGTAGCTCCCGAAACTTTCACACCTTTTTTCAGTGCTTCCTCGTGAACGTGAAGCCCATAAAAGCCTTTTCCGCAAAAAGAGGGGATAAGAGCAGGGTGAACGTTTACCATTTTATTTGGAAATGTGTCACAAACTGCGTTGCCAAGTATGGTCATAAAGCCTGCATAAACAATAACATCAGCCTTTTCTTCAAGCAGAGCGTCACGCATATCCTCACTGTACTTATCAACACTGTCATAGTCTTTTCTGATAAGTGTTCGCGTTTTAATTCCGTTTTCTTTGGCACGTGTAAGCGCATAGGCATCAGCTTTAGAGGCAATAACACAGGTTATTTTGCCACATCCTAATTCGCCGCGCTTTTCAGCATCAATCAGTGCTTGAAGGTTTGTGCCGCCGCCCGAAGCTAAAACAACAACATTTTTGGTATTATTCAATGATAACACCTCTGTCACCCTTAATTACAGAACCGATTATGTAAGGTTCTTCACCGTTGGCTTTTAAAATATCAAGTGCTTTTTGAGCATCCTCTTTAGCAACAACAATGCTCATACCAACACCCATATTGAAAGTGTTAAACATATCACGCTCGGGAATGTTGCCTGTTTTGGCAATAAGGTCAAAAATAGGAAGAATTTTAACATCAGATTTTTTAATTTTAGCAGTAAAGCCTTCAGGCAAGCTTCTGGGTATGTTTTCATAGAAGCCACCGCCGGTTATATGCGATATTGCACGAACTTTAACGTTGTCGAGCAAAGCTAAAACAGGCTTTACATAAATTTTTGTAGGAGTTAAAAGTGTTTCGCCCAAGGATTTGCCGCCGAGTTCTTCATAAGTTTTAGAAAGGTCACAGTTTTCAACATCAAAAACCTTGCGAACAAGTGAGAATCCGTTTGAATGAACACCTGAAGAAGGGAGTGCAATAATCACATCGTTCTCTTCCATTGTGTTATTATCAAGAATTTTTTTCTTGTCAACAATACCAACTGCAAAGCCGGCAAGGTCATAATCATCAATCGGCATCATGCCGGGATGCTCTGCGGTTTCTCCTCCTATCAATGCCGCACCTGACTGTACACAGCCTTCTGCTACTCCGCTTACGATTTCAGCAATTTTTTCGGGAATATGTTTTCCGCAAGCAATATAATCAAGGAAGAAGAGGGGTTTTGCACCAACGCAAATTATATCGTTTACACACATAGCAACAGCGTCAACGCCTATGGTGTCGTGCTTGTCCATAAGAATAGCAAGCTTTACTTTAGTACCACATCCGTCAGTACCGCTGACTAAAACAGGTTCTTCCATACC
>JAZQKT010000037.1:0-9103 GCA_045542295.1 Acutalibacteraceae bacterium | reverse complement strand
GAAAAAGTTGAAGAAATCAGCCGAAAGGTAATGACAAAGAAAAACAAAGGCAAAGCAAAGAAAATATTGAAAATCATTGCCATTATTTTGGCAACGGTTTTGACTATTGATATTATTTCGATGATATTGTATTTTTTGATTTTAGGTACGCCTCATTAAGCAAGATAAAGCTAAATTTCTGTTTGTCAAACAGATAAAAAATGCTATGAGTAAATCTGCTCACAGCATTTTTTGTTATGGTTCATTAAGCTTTTTGCCGACTTAAAAGTGCTACCGTTTCGTCTGTAATGTCTTTAGGTCGGCAACGAGCCAAGAACTCCTCCGCAGTTAGTTCTGGGAGTCCTTGTTCTGCACGTGTTGAAAATCTCACATATTTATGGTATAATGTATTCGACAAATAAGAATTTGTGGGGTGAAAGACATGAAAAGCAGAATCAGATATATGGAAGAACAGGATAGACATCAGATTCTTGAAATGATGAGAATATTTTATGCATCCGAAGCAGTATTTACAAATGGTTCGGAAGATATATTCAACACGGATATAGATAACTGCATAAATGAAAATCCTTATATTGAGGGGTATGTTTTTGAAAACGATAATCGCATCCAAGGATACGCTATGTTAGCAAAAAGTTTCTCGACAGAATTTGGAAAAGCTTGTATTTGGATTGAAGATATATACATAAAAGATGAGTATCGCGGTTTGGGAATCGGAAGCCATTTCCTTAATTTCATTGAACATAAATATCCTAATTCGTTATTTCGTTTAGAGGTTGAGGTTGAGAATGAGAGAGCTGTGAATGTTTACAAGAAGTGTGGATACGATGTTCTACCGTATATGGAAATGAAAAAACAGAATTAAATAAATTCCAATTTACTCGAACAGTTAAAAATGCTATGAGGAAAATTCCCCATAGCATTTTTTATTTCCTTATAGGACCAATTTTAAGCGGTGTTTTATTCCGTGTATGAATTACACCACCTAATCGCTTAAAAGCGATTCTGGGCCAATTTAGAGCATTCCAAAGTGCTTAAAAGCATCTTCGATTGCTTTCTCTTTTTCTGGTGGGCAGTTTGGCACTCTGTGACCATCTTTGCCCTTGTTGTAGTTTTCCCTTTTCTCAAAACCGTGTTTCTCTTTTACCTGTGCGATGTTGAGAGAGGTAACATTCAAACCGTATTTATCTTTGACGTATGCTTTAATCTCTGGATAGGTTGCGGTGGTTCTGGCGGTTTTGGGTAGGTCCTGAACATTCACATCAAAGTAGATATGTTCATCTACCTTTTGCCGACTTAAATAAGCTACCGTTTCAACATGTGCAGTTCTTGGGAATAAATCGCAGGGTGTATATTCGTTAAGTTTGTAACCGCATTCGGAAAAAAGCTTTATATCACGTGCTAAAGTTGCCGGGTCACAGGAAACATATACAACCCTCTCCGGTGAAAAGCTGTTTGCAATTATTTCTATAAGCTCCTTACTGCAGCCCTTTCGCGGTGGGTCAACAATAACAACATCCGCCTTAATTCTTTCCTTTGCAAGCTCTTCGGCTGCCGCAGCAGCATCACCGCAAATAAATCTTGCATTCTCAATTCCGTTTAATCTTGCGTTAAATTCAGCATCCTTTACCGCTTCGGGGATAATTTCCACACCTATTATACTGTTTGCCTTATCTGCCATAGAAAGACCTATAGTACCTGCACCGCAATAAAGATCTAAAATATTTTTACCGTTTGGCTCTGCATATTGGGCGGCTTTTTTGTAAAGAATTTCCGCCATATTTCTGTTCACTTGATAAAAGGACAGTGGTGAAAGTCTAACCTTAATACCGCAAAGTATATCGGTTATATAATCTTCACCGTAAAGACAGACGCATTTGTCCCCTAAAATAACATTGGTATGAAGAGTGTTTATGTTGATTTGAAAGCTCTTAAATGAGTCACCCAAAAGGGATTTCAAATTTTCGGCAAGAATTTCAAAATGAGGCAAACGGTTACCGTTGATTATAAGGGTGACCATTATCTCGTTTGTTTTTTCGGCTTTTCTGATATAAATATGACGGAGCAAGCCCTTTTTAGTATCCTCACTATAAGCGCTGATACCCTTTTCATTGATCCAATCTTGACAAATCTTTATAATTTCACCAAATTCAGGCGGTTGTAAAGCGCAATTTGAAACAGGTACGATGCGGTGTGAATGAAAAGCATAAAAGCCCGCCTTGCCGCTACCGTCAACAGGAAGTTGTGCTTTATTTCTGTAGCAATTAATATTTTTGTCCGATAAAATAGGCATAGGTATCATATCAATGCCGCCGATACGTTTGATAACCTCATAAACCTTTTTTTGCTTAATTTCAAGCTCGGCGCTGTATTCTATATGCCTAAACGTACAGCCGCCGCACTTATTAAAAACAGGGCAATCAGGCGTAATACGGCTTTTTGAGGGGGTTATAATTTCCAAAGCCTTTCCAAAAGCATAGCTCTTTTTTACCTTTAAAATTTTAACCAAAGCCTTGTCCCCAATAGCGGTAAGCGGCACAAAGACCGCCATACCGTTATGCCTTCCGACACCACTGCCATCATCTGTAACATCAATTATATCTAAAATTATTTCATCATTCTTTTGCATTAATATTACGCACCTAAATATAGATTTTAAAATATTTTACCATATTTACGGGCGTCCGTCAAATATTATGTAGCGGATATTCTCCGCTAACTGCAAAATCTGTGTTCACCTATTGTTATGATAATAGGTCGGCTTAAAATCCATTTGTTGGTTGATTTTTTGGGATTGTAGTAATAAATAGCTCCTCCGCTTGGGTCAAGGCCGTTTATTGCATCACTCGCCGCCTTATAAGCCGAATCGGATATAGGCTCATAAAACTGACCGTCATTAAGGCAGGAAAATGCCCCCTTTTGGTAAACCACACCCGAAAGTGTATCGGGGAATGACGGATGCTCGATTCTGTTTAAGACCACCGCTCCCACTGCTACCTGCCCATTGTATGGCTCTCCCCTTGCCTCTGCAGATATAATTCTTGCCAAAAGGTCATAGTCAGCCGAGGAATAACCGCCGTAGGAATTATAATCGGCATTGGTAATTCCCAAAGCCTTAAGAGTGTTTTTTCCCGCAATGCCATCAACCGTAAGACCCTTATCTCTTTGAAAAGCCATAACCGCATTTTTTGTGCCTGTACCGAAAATTCCGTCTATATTACCTTTGTAATAGCCCTGTTCCTTTAAAACCTGCTGTATTCTTTTTACCTCCTCGGAACGTGAACCGATTTTTGAAAGTGCGGAAACGCAACAGCTCAAGATACAAACACTAACTGCAACTGCAACAAAAAATTTAAAATACCTTTTCATTATAACACCTCACCTTTATTTTCAGCTTTCTTTTCCAATTTATTCTTTTTATGCTTTAACTTGCAAAAACTCTCTGTTTATTACATCGCAGTTTGACAAAATTAGTAAACAGATGAGGTTATAATACTACTTGGCTATTTAATAATTACTTTAGGCGGTGGTATTAATTGAAGGATACGGTCAAAATATCAGAAAAAATTGAGAATTTCTCTGCAAAAGAGTTGATTTTGGGTGCGCTGTGCCACTTTTTTGTAGCTTTGGGGGGCATTGCGGCTTCACGCGCAATTGTTTTGGACAAGCTGTTACCATTTGGACTTGCATTTTTAGCAGGCAGTACTATACATTTCACTCCTGCGGCGGCAATAGGTGCTTTTTTGGGTTATTTCTTCCCTGCCATCGGCAGCGGCGGTTTTCGCTACATAGCGGCAGTTTTTGCAATAGTGTCTATAAAGCTCCTTTTAAGTAATTACAAAAAGCTGATTGTAAACCCTGTGTTTTTAACACTTATTTCAGTACTTACAAGTCTTATGACATCGGTTGTAGCGCTTCAAAATACCCAAACTTCAATACTAAATGTCATAACCGAAACGGTTTTGTGCGCTATGGGAACATATTTCACAGCACGCGGCTTTAAGGCTGCCCAAAGCGCCTCCTACGGTCTTTCAGAAGAAGAGCTTGCAATACTTCTCATATCCTTCAGCGTTTTAATTTTGGGCTTTAACAGTTGGCAATTTGGCGGCATTTCTTTAGGAAGAATTTTAAGCGTTGTTTTAATTTTGGTTTCTGCCAAATACGGCGGAATTATTTCGGGTGCGGTATCGGGAATTGCGGTTGCTTTTACTATAGCCTTAAGCAACGGCACTGTAAGTGTAGGTGTTGCCCTTGCCTTTTCAGGCCTTATAGCAGGTGTTTTTTGCTCTCTCGGTAAATACGCACAAGTAACTGTCCTCACGCTATTCAGCTTTATCGGTGTACTAACCACTTCGGATATGCTCCTTGTTTCACGCACAATAGTAGAGGTTGCGTTAGGTTGTGCACTTTTTTTGACACTGCCGCGAAAGGCCGGAATTTTGCTTGGAAAGATATTTTCCTCTGCCCCGATACTTGCTGTCCCTACCGGACTTAAAAAATCCCTCACAATGCGCTTGGAATTGGCATCTAACGCATTAAGAGATGTTTCAAGCACTGTTGAGCAGGTTTCGATTGAGCTTTCAAAAATAAACGCTCCCGACTTTGGAACGGTAATTGGCGCAATTGAAAGAGATGCCTGTGCCGGTTGTAAACTGCGTGTTCATTGCTGGGAAAGCAAGCGCAGTGATACGGTTGAGGCAATACTTCAAATGACAAAGGCTGTAAAACAGGGCGAAACCTCACCGGAAACCGCCGCACCGCCCGAATTTAGGGGGCGTTGTACAAGAGCCTCGCAGGTTGCCAATGTCACCTACAAGCGCTACTCCGATTACGCCTCCCACATAGCGGCAGAAAATCGGATTGACGAGGTACGCTCGGTAGTATCCGACCAATTTAACGGAATTTCATCAATGCTTTACGATTTAAGTGTTGATTTTAAGAATGATGAAAAATTTGATAATTCTGCGGCAGAGAAAGCCGCCGCCGCACTTAAAAACCTTGATATAAGGGTTACAGAGGCATGCAGCAGAATAGATAAATACGGCAGAATGACACTTGAATTTAAGCTTAAAAAAACACCCGAGCTTATCATAAACAAGCTTCAGGTGATGAAAATGCTGTCAATTGTGTGTGAACGTGATTTTGATGTACCTTCGGTGAGTGAGGTCGGTGGCGAAATATTTATTGTGCTTAATGAACACGCAGCAATAACAATAGATATAGGCGTTGAACAAATTTCGGCCTCAAATTCAAATATGTGCGGTGATGCTTACCGCTATTTCATTGACGGCCGAGGACACTTTGTAATGATACTTAGTGACGGTATGGGTACCGGCGGCAGAGCCGCAGTAGACGGTGCTATGGCATCAGGGCTTATGTCACGTCTTATTAAGGCGGGCTTTGGTTATGACTGCTCACTGAAAATACTTAATTCATCTATGTTGTTTAAGTCCACCGATGAGTCGCTCGCAACTGTCGATATTGCAAGCATTGATCTTTACAGCGGCAAAACAAATCTTTACAAGGCAGGTGCCGCACCCACCATTGTGAGGCGCTCGGGTAAAACGGGAAAAGCGCAAAGCACCTCTCTCCCCGCAGGAATTTTGCGTGATATAGGCTTTGATAAGGCGAGTATTAAATGCAAGACAGGTGATATTATTGTGCTTATGTCCGACGGAGCAACAGGAAGTGGAACAGACTGGATACGCACAGAAATTGAAGCCTGGCAGGACGGCTCTGCCCAAGCACTCGCTGAAAAACTTTGCGAATCCGCCAAGCGCAGACGTAACGATAATCACGAGGACGATATAACGGTTATGACCGCAATTCTGCAAAAAAGAGTATAAAATAATGCTACTCCCTTGGGGCACCCTCTGTAAGGAAGGTGCCCCAGTTATATTCGCCTAATGGCGAGTTATATTGCTTCGCAGTTATATGATGCTACGCATCGTGATATTGTCCTACGGACAGTTTTGGAGCAAATATAATATCACGAAAGACGATAGACTTTCATATCAATTTGCCGTTAGGCAAAATATCACTGTGAGACCTGTCTCACAATATCACTTATTATCCTTGATTTTAAGATAGGCGTTTTTTAAGATAAATATGCAGCATTAATTCTAGTCAGATTGCTGTATGCAAAAGCCCTCCCTTTAAAGCCAAAATGCTTTAATGGGAGGGCTTTACTCTTAAAACTTATTAATACTATTTTTACTCTTTTGAACCTTGCTTTTTAGCGTCAAGTCCAAGCATACCTACGATAATCGAAATAAGTATTGCTCCGTGGGTTATAATAGCGGTATATGCGTTTGTTGCCAAATCAAATACAATCCACAAACAAGAATTGATTAGCATAATGCTTCTGTACATAGAAGGCTTCTTTTGGAAAACTGCTACAGCAAATGTTACGGCGGCTACAGCAGACAAAATATCATACCACGCCTTATACATAAATACTGAAGAGGCTATATATGCTACAAGGAAAGCTACTAACAGCCAAGACTTGGGCTCGATATCCTTTCTTCTCATAAGGAACATCACTAGCGTTTGGATTGTACCGATAATACAAACCACACTGCCGGAAAAACCGCTTAACATAGCAAAGTTAATCGCTATAGCAATATTTGCAAGCATTTGAAAAATAAGGGCTCCCGTAATATTCTTTGAAAGCATTGATATTATTGAAAGAATGCAAGCCACTATACCAAATGTCTGTGCAATATAAAATACCCAATCCATAATAATTACCTCTTTTAATTATTTAAAATAATTATAAATACCCATAACAAACAAGATTGCAATAATTACAGGAAGTATATAACTCATATAAATACGCATCCAATTAGCAATCTTTAATCCTTTGCCGGTGTTTGCTTCATCTTTAAAGTTTTTCCAACCCCAGCCAAGTTTTGAAGTGCAGAAAAGCACAAATATAAGTGAACCAAGCGGCAAAAGTACATAGCTTACAATGAAATCCTCTAAATCCAACACGTTTGTACCGTCACCGAATGGCTTAAAGCCGGAAAGCAAATTAAAGCCTAAAATGCAGGGCATAGAAAGTGCGGTCATCAAAGGTATGTTAATAAGACAGGCTTTTTTTCTGCTGAAACCGAAAAGGTCCATATTGCAGGCAATAATGTTTTCAAATACTGCAAGCACAGTAGAAAGTGCTGCAAAACTCAAGAAAACAAAGAATAACGAGCCCCAAACTCTACCCAAAGGAAGATTATTAAATATATTAGGCAGGGTTTTAAAAATAAGCGGAGGGCCTGCCGCTACGTCCTGACCGTATGCAGTGCAGGCAGGGAAAATTATGAGACCGGAGCACAAAGCAACAAATGTATCAAGCAATGCAATATTAACAGATTCACCCAAAAGGCTTCTGTCCTTACCCAAATAGCTGCCGAAAATTGCCATAGAGCCAACACCGAGACTCAATGTAAAGAAAGCCTGGCTCATAGCACCAACAATAACGTTTATTTCTCCGGCTTCCATGAAATTATCAATATTGGGCTTTAAATAGAAGCTTAAACCTTCAGCACCGCCATCAATAAAAATGCTGTTGACTGCCAATACAACCATTATAACCAGCAATGCCAGCATCATATATTTAGTTATACGCTCAATTCCCTTTTGAAGACTAAAGGAGCAAACCAAAAATCCAAAAACAATAACAATTACTGTATAAAATATAAGAGTCCATGGGTCACTATTCATGTTGTCGAAGTGCTCGCCTATACCCTTTGAATCAAGACCTACAAACTTACCGCTTGCAGTATCAATAAAATAGCGAAGCATCCAACCTGCTACAACGGTGTAGAACATCATAAGTATGTAATTACCTGCTACAGCCGCATAGCTATGCCAATGCCATTTACTGCCCTTTTTAGCCAACGGCTCATAAATTTTAGCCGGACTTTTTTGACTCGCTCTACCCAAGGCAAATTCCATAGTCATAACCGGAATACCTAAAATCACGAGGAACAGCAGATAAAACAGCACAAAAATCGCACCACCGTTTTCACCTACCATATACGGGAACTTCCATACATTACCAATTCCTATAGCGCATCCTGCACTTAACAATATGAAACCTAAACGGCTTCCAAGTCTCTCTCTTTGCATTTTAAACCTCCAAAGTATATATACTTAAATAATAATAAACCATTTTTTATATTTTTGCAAGCAAAAAGGCAAATATTAAGCATTTAATCCCTTTTCATATTGATAATTTTCTCTAAAAGCTTTATAATCATAATTAAGTAATCTTTAAGGAGAAACCTATGAAAAAATTTTTAATTGTTGTTGATATGCAAAAGGATTTTGTGGACGGTGCGCTTGGCACAGACGAAGCGATTGCAATAGTTCCTGTCGTTGTGGAAAAAATCAATGGTTTTAGTGGCGAGATAATCGTAACCTACGATACACATACTGAAAATTATATGGAAACAAGCGAGGGTAAAAATTTGCCTGTTCCACATTGTATTAAAGGAACGGAAGGTTGGCAGCTCGATGAAAGAATAGCAACCGCCCTTAAAAGTAAAAAATACTCTACCATAGAAAAGCCTACATTTGGCTCTGTGAGTTTACCCGAATTAATAAAAGCAAAAGCAAATGGTGAGGCTTTTTCCGTTGAACTTATAGGGCTTTGCACCGATATTTGTGTTGTTTCTAATGCGCTATTGCTTAAAGCCAATTTTCCTGAAGCAGAAATTTCTGTAGACCCTGCTTGCTGTGCAGGTGTAACCCCTGAAAGCCATAATGCGGCTCTCATAACAATGAAAATGTGCCAGATTAAAATGTAATATATTAAAACCTGCTGTAAACTTACAGCAGGTTTTCTTTATCAATGTCGCATATAACTCCATCGCCTGTATAAATTAAATAAAAAAAGCAATCCCAAAAGGATTGCTTTGAAAACAATATAGCTCACACCCTGAAAACTGAACAAGTATGAAAAAGAGGAATCGAAAAAATAGGTCAAGCCCTCGGTCTATTAGTACTGCCTAGCACACGCATCGCTACGCTTACACTTGCAGCCTATCAACCCGGTAGTCTTCCGGGGACCTTACTAGCTTATGCTATGGGAAATCTAATCTTG
>JAZQKT010000036.1:0-11216 GCA_045542295.1 Acutalibacteraceae bacterium | reverse complement strand
GAGTTTTCTGCATACTTAGAAAACAAGGCTTATAAAACTACTGCTAATGAAGGAGAAAACCCATAATTATTTATTTCTTAAAATATCTTTTTTATAGCCCGTAGACAAGAAAAACGACAAGTTTCGACAGAAACTTGTCGTTTTTCAATGATATCCGTTCCTGTCGGAACGGGTGATATATCTCCGATATATCATTTTTGTAAGAGTTCGAAGTCGTACACAAAACAGGAAAAATATCTTTTCCGTAGCTCATAGCCGAAAAACCACCTTTTGTCAAAGGGCAAAAGGTGGTTTTTAATGTAAATATACTTTTTGTAAAATTATGCAGTTTTATTTCCCCGTAAAATCATTATCGAAGGTTATAACGCACATAAAGGTTGGATTAATAAGCTTTGCCAATTCCTTGATTTTTTCATCAAGCTCCTTGTGGCTGATTTTTAAGCCGCCGGGAACAACAACATCAAAAATTAAATTTGTTCGGTTTTCGCTAAGCGGAGTCATTCTGAAATCGTGTAAGGTAAGGGCGCTGTCAATAACCTTTATTGCTTCACTCAAACGTGTTCGGGTTTCGGTAACAACCTCGTTGTCAACATCAATGGGGTCCATATGTATTACAACAGAAACATCCAGCTTTTCCTGCAGAAGTTTTTCGCAAAGGTCGATTTGTTCATGACATTTTACTATGTCCGAATTGTGGGGAACCTCAACATGGACAGAGGCAAACTGCCTTCCGGGACCGTAGTTGTGAATAATTAAATCATGAATCCCAACAAACTCTTTAAAGGACATTATTGTGTTTTCAATATCCTCAATAAGCTCCTTTTCGGGTGGAGTTCCCAAAATGTCATTCAATGTGTTTTTTGCGGAGGAAATACCCGAATAAAGTATAAACAATGCCACTAAAATACCCATTACGGCATCAAGGTTGAAGGGAAGGGTGATTACTAGTGAAATTCCTACAGAAGCTAAAATCACTGTTGTTGCAATAGTATCGTTAAGCGAGTCCTGCGCAGTTGCAGCTAATGCTTCTGAATTGATTTTTTTGCCAAGCTTTTTGTTGAAAAAGAAAAGCCAAAGCTTAATTAAAACTGAAATTAACAATATAATTATTGCAACAAATGAATACTTTGGTGCGGCATCGTTGCTAATTAGTGCTGTGAATGAGGATTTTAAAAGCTCAAAGCCTACAAGCATAATTAAAATTGCAACGATAAAGGCGGACATATATTCAATTCTGCCGTGACCAAAAGGATGGTCACTGTCAGCCGGCTTTCCTGCCATTTTAAAGCCAATCATAGTAACAACGGAAGAACCTATATCAGAAAGATTATTAAAACCGTCCGCCGCAATAGAAATACTGCCTGAAATCAGCCCTACGGTTATTTTTAAAATTGAAAGTAAAATATTACAGGTGATGCCTACAACGCTTCCTAACGTGCCGTATGAGGCTCTGACAGCATTGCATTTAACATCGTCGGGGTTTTTAATGAAAAGACGAACTAAAAGGGAAGAGATCATAGCTTACCGCCCTTTGAGCCCTTACTACCGCCTAAAGAAACACCAGAAAGTATATTTGTATCTATAGTATAGGTTAGGTTGTCACGGTTTCTTTGACGTTTAAATGCCAAATCAATAAGTCTATCAATAAGCTCTTTGTACGGAACGCCTGTAGCGTCCCATAAATAAAAGGCAAGTGAGCCCGGAATGGTATTAATTTCGTTAGCGTAAACGGTATCGGTTTCAGTATCTATTATAAAGTCAATACGTACAACACCGTTAGCTCCGATAGCTTTAAAAACGTCTTTAGCAAGATTTCTGATTTCTTTGGACTTTTCATCGCTCAAGTCTGCGGGGATTTTTCTTCCCAAGGAAGCCATACCCTTGCTCTGACCGCCCTTTGAATTGCTCAAATATTTATCCTCATAAGACAGAATTTCGTCATTCATAAACGGCTCTTCGCAAACGCTGGCTTCACAGCTGTCAACGTCACCTAAAACAGAGCAGTTGATTTCTCTGATAGCGGTTACTGCATGCTCAACCAAAACTCTGTCAGCAAAGGAAAAGGCGAGTGTTAAAGCATCGTCAAGCTCGGTTTCGGTGGACACCTTTGAAATACCAACGCTTGAACCCAAATTTACAGGCTTTACAATAAGCGGAAGTCCTATTTTTTCTAAAATATTTTTAGCAGCAGTTGCCTTGTCGGTCATATATTCACGTGAACGAATACACACGCAATCAAGCACAGGGAGACCTGCGTTTTTTAGCACATCCTTAAAAACTGCTTTATCCATTCCCACAGCAGAGGAAATTATATCACAGCCGACATAAGGGACACCTAAATACTCAAAAAGACCTTGAATTGTACCGTCTTCACAGTTTGTGCCGTGAACAATGGGAAAAGCAACATCAATTTGAACCGCTTTATTTTTAGCAAATAACGAGCTGTTCTGATACTGCATCAAAACCTTATTGTCCTCTCTTGTAAGGTTAACTTTTTTACAGGTCTTAAGAAGCTTTGGAAGGTCACGGTATTCTTCAATTTTAAAAAGCTTTTCTCCTGTATACATTTCACCCGACTTTGTTACATAAATCGGTGTAACATCGTATTTTTCGCGGTCAATGGAGTGCATTGCCTGCACTGCGGAAATAATCGATACCTCATGTTCTACTGAACGGCAACCGTAAAATACAGCAATATTTGTTTTCATTTTTATCACCTGATTAGTTTAAATAATTATCCGGCAAATCGTTTTCAATAAGTAAAACGGTTTGATTGTCAGCAAACTGCGTGTAAATTTTCATAGCATCCATAAAGCTGTCAGCAATAAAGAGCATATCCTTGTTAAAATCTGTAGAATTTACAGCTTCTGCCAAGGGTTTTGAACGATTTTTACCAACAAAGATTATTATATCACAAATTTTTGCAGCTTCAAGACCTAATCTGTAATTGCACTCATATTCCTTTTCGCCAAGCTCAATAAGTCCCGGAGTGATTATTACTTTTTTCATACCGTCAAAAGAGCCTAAAACGTTTACGGCTTCAATACAGCCTTCGGGATTTGCGTTATATGCGTCATCAATCATAATAGAGCCGCTTACAGAGGATTTCATTTCAAGACGATGCTCGTAAGGCTTTAGGGAAGCAACAGCATACTTTATTTCTTGGTTGGAAAGCCCGAGACTGTGGGCAATAGCAACTGCACCTATAATGTTTACAATGCTGTGCACACCTAAAAGCTTGGTACTGAGTTTAACTGTTTCACCGCTTAAATCGATTTCAAATTCAGAACCGAATCTTCCGTATGAAATGTTTTTTGCATTAAATTCAAAATCGGATGAGGTGCCGTAAACCACATAATCAGAGGTATTAATGCGGTTTATAATTTCTGCACTGTCACCGTTAACATAGGCTTTGCTGTCTTTGAGCCTTAAAGCATCTGCCAATTCGAATTTGGTTTTAAAAACATTGTCAACAGATTTAAAGGTTTCAAGGTGTTGCGCTCCCACAGAGGTTATCATTCCGTAATCGGGGTGTGCAATATCACAGATTTCTTTAATGTCGCCAACATTTTTAGCGCCCATTTCGCAAACGAAAATCTCGGTTTGGGGCTTTAAGTGTTCTCTTATTGTTCTTACAACGCCCATAGGTGTGTTAAAGCTGTGCGGTGTGCAAACAACATTGAATTTTTCACTTAAAATTCTGGTTAATATAAACTTTGTTGTGGTTTTTCCGTAGCTTCCTGTAATTCCTATTACCTTGAGGTTTTTATGGTTTTTAAGTATTTTTTTAGCATCGTTAATATACCATTGTGTAAATGCCTTTTCTATCGGCAAGGTAACTGCCCAACAAATATAAACCAAAATAGGGGATATAAGGCTTATTAAAATTAAAAAAACTGAAGCGGTTTTGCCTATTAAATGCCGTGGCAGGATACAGTAGAGTGC
This sequence comes from Acutalibacteraceae bacterium, assembly GCA_045542295.1. GTDB lineage: Bacteria > Bacillota > Clostridia > Oscillospirales > Acutalibacteraceae > UBA737. The sequence continues at coordinate 7,271 of JAZQKT010000036.1, read as the reverse complement.
AATTAATACGAGAAGAATTATTATAGCGGCGGTATAAATGCGTTTGATTCTGCCTGTGAAAACAAGCTTTTTAATGGATTTTTTTTGAACGTTAATGCTTGTTGCGGCAGAAAACACTAAAACCAAAGCAATAAAAACGGCTTGTAACAAATAAAGCTTAAAAGCAAATAAAACAGAAGAAATGAGGAAGAAAAACACTGTTTCATAAGGGAAGTTGGATTTAAGCCAATTAGTATACCTTGAGGGGAAATATGAATTTTGTTGCAGCATTTGCAGTTGACGTGTCATAGAAAAAACTGCTGAAACGGCAGCTAATATCGTTGAAAATAGTATAGCGTATTCCAAGTTGGTCCCTCCGTTCACTTAATAAAGCTGTTTAGAATTGCAATAGTTCTGCCTATTTGTTCAAAAAAGGCAAAATGCCCGGCATTTTCAAAAACACAAAGCCCGGCATCGGGTATAAGGCTTTCAAGAATTTTTGCGTCAGATAAGGGTGTGTCCTTATCATTTTCACCCCAAATCAAAAGAGTGGGGCAGGAGATGTTGTGAACAATGCTCCTAAGGTCGGTATTAACAAGCGATACCAAGGTTTTACGCAAAACCTCTGGTGCGGCATTATAATCGGCTGAGCCGTAATGCTTTCTTGCTTTTTCAAGAAGCTCACCGCTAAAGTTTTTAATTACAGGAAGGGTTAAAACACGCTTAATAATCTTAAAGCTTTTAGCTCTGAACTTTTGTTTAAAGCTTTTTTTAGGGATAAGACCTGCCGAATCAAGCAAAACAATTTTAGGGGGATTGATAAGCTTATCTGCAGTCATTTTTAAAATCACTCTGCCACCGTGAGAGTGACCGATCATAATAGGGTTTTGAAGGTTTAAAGCTTCTGTGAATTTGAGAATAAAGTTACAGTAATCATCCAAATTCCACGGGTCTTTCATCGTGTCGGAATTGCCGCAACCAGGGAAATTAACCGCAACAACGCGGCATCTGTCAGCCAAAGCGTCAATAATACGCTCATAGAATTTAAAGGAAGAACCCCAACCATGGAGCATTAATACAGGTATACCCGAGCCTTGCTCGGTATATTCGATTTTAAGTCCGTCAATAGTTATGTTCATTATAAAAGCTCCTCAAAAAGAGTGTACAAATTTTCATTCTCCATTATACCAAAAAACTCTGTAAAAAAGAAGAGTTTTTTTAAATAATTCCAATTAATTTGCAAATATATTGTAAAACCGCCGACTAATAAAAAGCAGTCGGCGGTTTTTTACCGTTATTTTATAGATTTAGCGGTTGTTTGAGTCGTTTCTCTTGTTCTGATCGTTCTTCTTGTTTTGGTCGTTTCTATTCTGATCATTTCTATTCTGATCATTTCTGTTCTGATCGTTCTTGTTGTTGTTTTGATTTTTGTTGTTGTAGTTATCCATTAAAAATCACCCCGCTTTCACAATTATTATTTGCGAAAGCGGGGTGATTATTCTAATTTAAATTCCGAACAGCTCTTTAGCATTTTTAAAGGTTAAATTTAAAATATGCTCGGTTGAGGTGCCTCTCAAATCAGCGATTTTTTCTGCGGTTAAATAAATCATTGCTGAATGGTTTGTTTTAGATCTATAAGGCACCGGTGTCAAATATGGCGCGTCTGTTTCAAGTAAAATACGGTCTTCGGGGAGCATTTTTACAACTTCCGGTAATTTTTTTGCATTTTTAAAGGTTATAACGCCGCCGATTCCTATATACATCCCAAGCTTTATAATTTCTTCAGCCATTTCGGGACTTCCGGAAAAGCTGTGAACCACACCTTTAGGCTTATATTTTTTTAGAAAATCAAGGGTATCCGAATGCGCTTCGCGGTCATGCACAATTACGGGCAAATCGGTTTTAAGGCTTAATTCAAGCTGTTCTTTGAAAAGCTTATGCTGAATTTCCTTATTATCCTCCCGCCAGTAATAGTCAAGCCCTATTTCACCGATAGCCACGCACTTTTCATTTTCTAAAAGCTTTTGGATTTTTGGAAGCTCTTTAAAGCAATCGGCATTTCCCGGGTGGATACCTGCGGCGGTATAGATAAAGTCGAAGCTCTCGGCTAAATTTATAGCCTTAAGAGAGGATTCAAAATCACAACCGCAGGTAATAATTCCACCAACACCGTTTTGATTTAAGGCAGGTAAAAGCTCGTTGTTGATTTCCCAAAAACGCTCATCGTCATAATGGGCATGAGTGTCAAAAATCAGTGGTTTGTCTATGGGTGGTGAATAAATTAAATCAATCATCTTATTTTACTGCCTGCAGGAATATCGTCAATAAACAATACCTTAACATCATCTTCAGCGCAGTCAGCGGCTAAAATCATACCAAAGGATTCAACACCGCAAAGCTTTGCCGGTTTAAGGTTAGAAACCAAAACAACGGTGCGGCCGACAAGCTCCTCGGATTTATACCATTTTGCAATGCCGGATGCTACTGTTCTTTCCTTGCCGCTTCCATCATCTAAAGTGAGCTTTAATAGTTTTTTAGCCTTCGGAACAGGCTCACAGGTGAGTATTTTTGCGGCTTTGAGCTCAACCTTTGCAAAATCATCAATGGAAATTTGAGCCATGGTGGCAACATTTTCTGCCTCGGCAGCATTTTTTGCAGCTTCCTGCTCGGCGGCAATTTCCTCTAGTACCTTTGCAGTATCAAGTCTTGCAAATAACGGGCTTGCTTCACCTACAGAGTATTCTTCAATAACTCCGAAGGTAAGCTCCGAATTATCACAGTTAAGTTGTGACTTAATGCTTTCACAGCTTGTAGGAATAACAGGGGAGAGCATAACACCGATAAGGCGGATGCACTCAAGCAAATTATAAAGCACAGATGAAAGACGCTCGCTGTTTGCTTCGTCCTTTGCGAGTGCCCAAGGGGTAGTTTCATCAATATACTTGTTACAACGCTTTGCAAGGTTCATAACTGCCTCACAAGCATCTGCATTGTGGTATATATCCATATATTTGTAATAGTTATTAATAGCTTCCTCTGCGGTTGCCAAAAGTTCTTTGTCACATTCCTCTGTAACAGCTCCCTTACTAACTTTACCCCCGAAATACTTATTTGTCATAGCAATGGAACGGTTTACAAGGTTGCCCAGGGTGTTTGCAAGGTCGGCATTGAATTTTGTTATAAAGCTTTCGTAGGTGATTGTGCCGTCCTGTGTAAAGGGGATTTCGGAAAGCAAATAATAACGCACAGCATCAACGCCAAAGCGCTTTGCAAGCTCATCAGCATAGATAACATTGCCCTTTGATTTTGACATTTTGTCTTCGCCAACAAGCACCCAAGGATGACCTAATACCTGCTTTGGAAGGGGCAGACCTAAAGCCATTAAAATTATAGGCCAGTAAATTGTATGGAAACGAACAATATCCTTACCGATAACGTGAAGATCTGCAGGCCAAAGCTCATTAAATTGCTCACTGCTGCCGTCAGGGTCAAAGCCTATACCTGTAATATAGTTTGATAAAGCGTCAATCCAAACGTAAATAACGTGGTTATCGTCAAAGGTTACGGGAATACCCCATTTAAAAGAGGTACGTGATACGCAAAGGTCAGAAAGACCGGGCTTTAGGAAATTGTTGATCATCTCGTTTTTGCGTGAATCGGGTTTGATAAAATCGGGGTTTTGCTCATAGTATTCAAGCAATTTGTCCTGATATTTGCTGAGCTTTAAAAAGTAAGCTTCCTCTTTTGAGTCTATAACCTCACGTCCGCAGTCGGGACACTTACCGTCAACCAACTGTGAAGCAGTGAAGAATGATTCGCAGGGTACGCAGTATTTACCCTCATAATGACCCTTGTAAATATCACCCTGCTCATAAAGCTTTTTGAAGATCTTTTGAACGGTTTTTTCGTGGTAATCATCTGTTGTTCGGATGAATTTATCATAACCGGTATTAAGAGAATCCCAAACTGCCTTTATTTCCCCGGAAATATTATCTACATATTCTTTAGGGGTAATACCTGCAGCTTTTGCGTATTCTTCAATCTTTTGTCCGTGCTCGTCGGAACCGGTCATAAGAAATACGTCAAAGCCCATCATTTTTTTGTAACGGGCAATCATATCTGCAAGCACGATATCGTATGCGTTGCCTATGTGCGGCTTACGTGAGGTATACGCAATGGCGGTGGTTAAATAAAACTTTTTGTTTTCTGACATAGTTAATTCCTCCTAGGGTCTTTCGGTTAAGTAAAGAAAATATGAAATTATGATTGAAGCCAGGCTGTACAAAAGTAAAGCACTTTTGCTTAAAAGCTCACCCGAGCCTCCAAATGAGGTATAAGCAAAGAGTAGAGCACCAAGCACAGCTCCTAAAATGTAAACTACACAGAGAATAGTGTTTGAACGTTTGATTTTTGTAGCACAGTTCATTATTGCGGCAAGAGCTAACGAGCTACCTCTATAAGCCGCAGGAGCAGAGGTTTCTTTAACCTTTGAAACGGTGTTTTTATACATATGACAGCCGGCGGCGGACATAACCTTAACCGACTCATCATAAAGACCTAAATAGTCACAAATCATAAGCTCTGATAAATTTGGATCGGTATTATTTATCAGCAGTGTAACACCTATTTTTGTGAGTATTCTTAACTCATGTGCTATTTTAGGGTCAACACTGTATTGAATCATAAGAAGAGCGCAGGCTTTGTCACCGGTTGCAACATAAACAGGGAAGAAGCCTTGACGCAGAATTTTGCGATCAACCTCAAGGCTGGGTACTTCAATACCGTGAGCCTCCATAAGCGCTCTGTTTCCGATGAACAGCAATCTGTTGTCAACCCAGCCGGAAATACCCATTTGGTCTTCGTATTTAACGGTGTCGGTATCGGGCAAAATATCAATATTACCCGTGCTTGCAATCTGTTTGAAAATCGGAGCTAACGTACTGCCCATATATTCGGTAAGAGAAGCGGCTCTCACCAAGGTATCATCAAGATTGTTTTCGGATAATACCTTCATTTGATGAAGCGTTACAGTGCCCTTTGGGAAAAGGTCGTTAGAGCTTAAAACAACGGCGTTTGCCATTTCTAAATGCTCCGCACCGATCTTACCCATTATCATAGCGCCAAGCTTACCAAGCTTTTTAGAAGCACGGTAAAGCGGAAGCACATCAATTAGAAAAGCAACGGGAAGTGCCGCAATAAGTTGTATTGCAGTTGCGGCATACAGTCCGTAAAATGCGGCATCAAAATACGAGGCGCAGGCAAATGCGGAGATTAAGGAAAGAACAAGAGAGCAAATAGTGATTATAGGCATTTTGCCGTCCAAAAAGATACCGTAGGTAGAATACTTCATAAAGTCTGAAATATTGTCGGTCTTTTGTGCGGCGGCAATCAGCACATCCCCATCAATTGAATTTTTAGCCATTGCAAAGGTAATGGCAGGGCCATTTATAAGCTTAACTGCTTTCTTTTCTGAATTAACTGTGATTTTGCTGAAATTATTGAGCAAATAAGAAGCTTTAAAGAATTTAGCAAGACTTCTTATAGAAAGTATAACGCATAAAATCAAAAGAATGTCAATTACAATTTCTCTTTTAACAATACCTGCCGTTGCATAAACGAGTACAAATATTGAAGCCAATGCGGCAGATACGTCAGGTGTACTGTTCTTACTGAATATATTTTTAAAGGATATGAAAATATCTGAATTCAGTAAAACAGCGACAGCCGTAATTGAAGTGAAAATAATCATAGTGACAAAAGTGTGCTTTAAAAGCAGATTTGTCATAAAGGGTAATTTTGCAAAAGCAATTAAAGCTGTTAAGAAAAATGTGGCGACGGTTGTTAAAAAGGATCTGCGCTTTAAAACAGCAAAACTTCTTTTTAGCTTTCTAATATCATTTTTAGAGGTGTATTCGGTTTTGGGGACGAAATCTTCAAACTCGTTTTGCTCTAAATGAAGCGACGCCGTTTCATTGTCGTTAATACTTTCGGGCAGATTAATAAGTTCACTTGTTAGGTCTATTGATTTTGTGTGGGTAGAAACCTTAAGTCCTGTTTCCGCATTTTCGCCTGCCGTTACGGGTGTAAAGGTAACTGTAGTGTTAGGCTCGAATGTAATATCGGGACGTGTTGGCTCGGGAATACCGTTAAAATCTATATCCGAAATGATTTTTGTGGGGTTTTGGTCCGCCTTCACAAAGGAGAGCTTATCCTCAAAGAGCTCTTTTTCAGGTTCTGCCGCTTTTGGGGTTGGCTCTTCGGTTGCGGTTTCTACAGTGTCGGATGGCTTCTCTTCAATCGCAGGATTCAAGTTTTCAACAGAGATGTCATAGTTTGCGGATAATCTTTCCAACACCTTTTCACTGTCAGATTTAAGTATATCGGCAACACTTTGAAGCTTATATAAGGGTTCTTCGTTTAAGGTTTTTTCGTTACCGTCCTTATCAACCAAATAGGGCTTGCATTTTTCCATAAGGGAAGAGCCGGATGGCTTTTTAGGGGCGTTAGATTTAACGGTAGAATCTAACTGCAAAGTTGTGTCTCCCGCCAAATTTTCTGCCCGTGTTTCGGTGTTCGTGTCCCTTGGGGGAACAGATGCTCTGTCGGTTTCAAAATCATCTTCTAAATTAACTGCCGCCAGCTTTTGCTTTAGGTTTTCTAAAGCTCCTGTAGAAGAATTGTTTTTTGGTGTGTTTCCGTTCTTACCAAAATTTATAATCTCATCGCTTGTAAGAGCTGTAGTTGAATGTACGGGCTTGCTATCGAAATCTGATACGGGATCATCAATTATTAGCTCAAAGGGATCATATTCTGTTTTAGTTTCCTTTTTCTTAAAAAATCTCATTAGGCTCTCCTTTTGCGTACAACTTCATACATCAGTACACCAGCCGCTACAGATGCGTTTAGTGAATTGATTTTTCCAAACATAGGCAGGCTTATAATGCCATCACATTTTTTTGCGGTAAGTGTTCCTATACCACTGCCTTCGTTGCCGATAACGAGCGCACAGGGGATGTTAAAATCGGTTTTGACATAATCGTCTCCATCCATATCGGCACCAAAAACCCAAACACCCTTTTCCTTTAGAAAATCAATGGTGTTAGCAATGTTTGTCACCCTTGCTACCTTCATATATTCAAGTGCGCCGCTTGCTGATTTTGCAACCGTTGCATTTAAAGAAGCACTGCGTCTTTTAGGAATTATAATACCGTGAACACCGCAAGCTTCAGCAGTTCGTATAATCGCACCAAGGTTATGGGGGTCTTCAATTTCGTCACAAATAATTATAAATG
>JAZQKT010000035.1:0-5006 GCA_045542295.1 Acutalibacteraceae bacterium | reverse complement strand
ATTGACATTTGTATTTAAATTATTTAATATAAAATTAGTAATAAAAAGGATGGGTGAACGAATATGTATATGGATAATTATAAACGTTGGATGCAAGCAGACTTAGAGGACACAGCACTTTCAGCGGAATTAGAATCGATTGCCGGAAATGAAGATGAGATTAAAGATCGTTTTGCAGTAGCGTTAAAATTTGGTACTGCAGGACTTCGCGGCGTGCTAGGTGCAGGTACAAACCGTATGAATATTTATACTGTAGGTCAGGCTTCACAAGGTCTTGCCTCCTATGTAAACAGTGTTACCGAAAACGGTAAAATTGCAATAGCCTATGACAGCCGTATTAAATCAGATGTTTTTGCACGTACCGCCGCCGCTATTTTTGCCGCCAACGGAATTAAGGTTTATCTTTATAAGGAGCTTCAACCAACACCTATGCTTTCCTTCGCAGTAAGGAGACTCTGCTGTGATGCAGGTGTTGTTATTACCGCAAGCCACAACCCCGCAAAATATAACGGTTATAAAGCATACGGACCCGACGGCAGTCAGTTAGGACCCGAAGCCGCAGATTTTGTTCTTTCTATTATGCAGAGCGTTGATATTTTCTCGGGTGTTAAAACAACCGATTTTGATAAAGCTGTGGAAGACGGTATTATTGAATATATCGGTGAAGATATTATCAACGAATACCTTGACAATGTTGAAGCACAACGTGTTGAGCCCAATGCAGACCTTTCGGATTTAAGGGTTATTTACACTCCTCTTAACGGCGCCGGCAACAAGCCTGTACGCGCTATACTTGAGCGCCTTGGCATAACCAATGTTATGGTTGTTCCCGAGCAGGAAAAGCCGGACGGTAACTTCCCTACCGCACCGTACCCCAACCCCGAAATCCGTCAAGCCTTTGAATGTGCATTAAAGCTTACCGAGACCTATCCTGCCGATATTTTACTTGCTACCGACCCAGACAGTGACCGTGTCGGTATCGCAGTTAACGTGGGCGGTGAGTATGAGCTTTTCAGCGGCAATGATGTTGGCGCCTTGCTTTTAAACTACATCCTTGAACGCCGCACAGCAAACGGTACTTTACCGAAAAATCCTCTGGCGGTTAAAACAATAGTTTCAACCGAGCTTTGCCAAAAAATTGCCGATGATTACGGTTGTACGCTTGTTAATGTGCTTACCGGCTTTAAGTTTATAGGAGAACAGATAACAATTCTTGCCGAAAAAGAAGAGCAGAACCGTTATATCCTAGGTTTTGAGGAAAGCTACGGCTATTTAGCAGGCAGCTATGCCAGGGATAAAGATGCTGTTGTAGCATCAATGCTTATCTGTGAAATGACCGCATATTATAAAACCCAAGGTAAAACTCTTGCAGATGTGCTGGGCGGCATTTATGAGAAATACGGTTACTTCTACACTCAACAAAAAAGCTTTACCTGTGAGGGTCAAAGCGGTATGGAAAAAATTAAAAATATTATGCTTTCCTTGCGTGCCAATCCCCCGAAGGAGCTTAACAACAGCCGTGTAACCAAAATCAACGATTACGGTGATTCCCAATCGATTAATACACTCACAAACGAGAAAACCGTTCTCACTCTTCCTAAATCCAACGTTCTTTGCTACTTCCTTGAGGACGGCAGTTCCTTTATCGTCCGTCCCTCGGGCACAGAGCCTAAAATTAAACTTTATATCTGTGCTGTCGGCAGTACTGCTAATGAAGCCGAAGATAAAAAACAAAGCCTTGTAGCCGCCGGCTCAAAGCTTTTAGGATTTTAAATTCAGTATCAACAAAAAAGCTGTAAAAAACTCGCGTTTTTTACAGCTTTTTATTATTTTGACAAATATATAAGCAACACCGAAACGTCGGCAGGGCTGACGCCCGAAATTCTTGATGCCTGACCAATATTTATCGGTCTTATTTTTTTAAGCTTTTCTATAGCCTCAAGGCGCAGTCCCTTGATTTCATCATAGTTTATGTCCTGCGGGATAACCTTGCTTTCAAGACGGAGCATTTCATTAACCTGTGCTTGCTGACGGCTGATGTAACCCTCATACTTAATTTCAACCTCAACCTTTTCCCTTACAGCAAACGGAAGCTCGGGGCGCTCCTTATCAAACGGAGCTAACATATCATAGCCAAGCTGGGGTCTTTTAACAAGGTCAGACAGCCTCATACCCGTTGTCATAACAGCTGTTCCCTTTTCTGTAAGGAGTTGGTTAAGCTCATCATTAGGAGCTAAAAAGGTTGACTTAACACGTTCAATTTCCTGCTCTTTCAGGCGGCAACGCTCACAAAAATCAGCATAAGTCTCATCGCTTACAAGACCTATTTTGTGACCTATAGGCATGAGTCTTTCGTCGGCATTGTCCTGCCGCAAAAGTAAGCGGTACTCACTGCGTGAGGTCATCATTCTGTAAGGGTCCATACAGCCCTTGGTTACAAGATCATCGATAAGCGTGCCTATGTAAGAGGATGCACGTGATAACACAAGCGGCTCCTCGCCCTTAATTTTAAGCGCCGCATTTATACCTGCAACAAGTCCCTGTGCGGCAGCCTCCTCATAACCCGATGAGCCGTTAAACTGCCCTGCACCGTAAAGACCGCCAAGCCCTTTCATTTCAAGGGTTGCCTTTAAAAACAAAGGGTCAACACAATCATACTCAATAGCATAAGCATTACGCATAATTTTAACATTTTTAAGGCAATCAATTGTCTTATAAAGCTCAATCTGAACCTCCTCAGGCAGTGATGAAGAAAGACCCTGAAGATACATTTCTTCGGTTTCTTCACCGCAAGGCTCAATAAAAAACTGATGTCTCTTTTTATCGGCAAAACGAACTATTTTGTCCTCAATGCTCGGGCAATACCTGGGGCCCACACCCTCAATATCGCCGGCATATAAAGGTGAACGATCAATATTTTCAAGTATTACACGCTTTGTTTCATCATTAGTATATGAAATGTGACAAACAACCTTATTTTTAGGGTCCTCTTTGGTTGAGAAGCTAAAAGGTACGGTATGCTCATCTCCCGGTTGAACCTCAAGGCTTGAAAAATCAATACTGTCCCTAGCAACCCTTGCAGGTGTTCCCGTTTTAAAGCGTCTTAGCGGCACCCCAAGCTTTTTGAGTGACTTTGACAGCTCGGTTGCAGGAAAGCTTCCGTCAGGACCTGCGGCATAGTTTACCTCACCTACATAAATTCTGCCGCCCAAAAATGTACCGGTAGCGATTATAACTGCCTTTGAGGTAAAATCCGCACCCAAAGCCGAAACACAGTGCCAACCGTTTTCATCCTTATATACATCGGTAATTTCACACTGCTTAACATCTAATCCCTTTTGCAGCTCGCAAATATGCTTCATATATCCGCTGTAAGCTCTTCGGTCTATTTGAGCACGCAGAGAATGTACCGCAGGGCCTTTACCAAGATTCAGCATTCTGCTCTGCAGGGTGTGCTTGTCCGCTGCTTTGCCCATTTCGCCGCCCAAGGCATCAAGCTCACGCACAAGATGTCCCTTGGCTGTACCGCCTATTGAAGGATTACAGGGCATATTACCTATCCAGTCAAGCGTCACCGTAAACATAACGGTTTTAAGACCAAGTCTTGCAGGCGCTAACGCCGCCTCAATTCCCGCGTGACCGCCACCGATAACCGCAACATCATAGCTGCCTGCATCATAACTTTTAATTGACAAAAAATCGCCTACTTTTTCAAGAGTTTCTGCTGACGAACATCAAGCCCCAAAAATCTGTTCCACTCATACTCACCAATGAGTCTTGAGGATATTCGTGCAGTATATTTGGTTTCAATCTCTTTCATAGAAAGATTTGTATTAATTATAGTGGGTTTGCGGCTTAAAATTCTTGTATTAACAAGATTATAAAGCGCAGATTTTGTGAACGAGGTTGCCATTTCTGCACCCAAATCGTCAATAACAAGCAGATCACATTCAAGCATAGCCTCATAAGAGCCCCTGCCCTCACCACTGAATTTTTCTGCCTCTATGCGCGAAAATAAATTCTCCGCCGAGCCGTAAATCGGCAAAAAACCACGTTCAATAACCCCTGCCACAATCGCCAGAGTTAAATGGGTTTTTCCTAAACCTGCGTTACCCATAAACAGAAGGCTTTTAGAAGAATCCGGGCTGAAGTTTATTACGTATTCACGGCAAAGCTTTAAAACCGCCGTCATTCTTCTGCGCGGGTTCTCCCCGTTTTCATCTGTGTTGTCGGCATAATATTTAAGGTCAAAATTTTCAAATCTGCATTCACCCAACGGCATTTCGCGTGACAGCTCATTAAGCATAATAAAGGCGGCTTCCTTTTTTACGCAATCACAAATCTTACCCGAAACAAGTCCTGTGTCGGCACATTTGTCACATTCATATTCAACTTCGCAAACACCGGCCTTTTTAAGCAAAAGCTCCTTTTCCTTGCTTAAAGCCTGTGATTTCTTTTTTAAAGCTTCAAGCTTTTCGGAATTTCCCGAAATTGCAATTATTGCAAGGTTTGCGCCGATAGATGAAAGCTCCTTATCAATTTCATCCAGTCTCGGAGTTGCCGCATAAGCCGCTTTGAGCTGTGCCGCATAGCCTGCTTTTTTAATTTTAAGCCTTGAAGCCTTGTTTTCAAAGGCCTTTCTATATGTAACTTCTTTTGTAATCATTTTTCATTATTCCTTTGAGCTTATCATTTTTTCAAACAATTCAAGGTCATAAGCTGCCATATTGTTTTGACCGCCGTCATTTGGCTTTTGAGTACGGCATATATCTTCAGGCTTTGTGTACCCCTTTTCATGCCAGCTTTCAATTATTTTTGCAACATAAGATAAAGAAAACTTTGACTTTTTGTTAACACATTCTTCATACGCCAAATTAAGCATTTCTTTGGATATTTTCCATTCATCAATCCATTTGAGTGAATACTCGGTTTCCTTTTTGCTGGGCTTTCGGCGCTCAATTCCGAATACGGAAGAAACAAAGTCGGAGGCCAAGCGGTCTTAGGAA
>JAZQKT010000034.1:0-6909 GCA_045542295.1 Acutalibacteraceae bacterium | reverse complement strand
GGTTCGAATCCCTTCGAGCGGGCCAATTTAAAAGAGAATCATTCCGTAAGGAGTGGTTCTCTTTTAAATTCTCATCTATATGCGAAGGGATTCGAACAAGGAGGGAGCGTAGCGGAAGAAAACAACCTAAATGGTTGTTTTCGCCGACGTGGCAACGAGCGTAAGCGAGGCGATAGGCGCGGGAGCGCCGAGACAAAATCCCTTCGAGCGGGCCAAAAAATCGCCAAGTTTCGACTTTTCGATTTTTTTATCCATTGCGAAAGCAATGGCATATCATAACGCGTTAGCGTGTATATCATCAAGGGCGGTAAGACCGCCCCTGTATCTCATCACAACGTAGGTGTGCATCAAAAAATCTTTCGCAATGATGATCTGCAACGGTTAACACCGTTGATGATATGCAATTTCTTCGAAATTAATAATATACACGGCTTTCGCCGTGATAGAATATATAAACCGCTTTGCTGATGAATAATGAATAATTTCGCTGCTTTGCCGCGCAAAGCGTTGATTATAAATATAGTTTATGGTATAATCTAACCGATAAATAAGAATTTGACGTTCAATTTTCACTCTACTAATGGTTGATTTTCTCCCTTTCAACCATTAGTTCGTGTTATTTTTCCTAAAAGAAGCCTATAATTAAAGTAAAAGGAGGTAGCCTATGGACCAAATCAAAATTGGAAAGTTTATTACAGAGTGCAGAAAAAAGAAAAATCTTACACAAGCACAGTTGGCAGAAAAATTAAATATCACCGACAGAGCTATATCAAAATGGGAGACAGGCAAAACAATGCCCGATTCCGATATTATGCTTGACCTTTGTGATATACTTGAAATTAGTGTAAATGAATTATTATGTGGGGAGAAAATTGATATGGAACAAAAAAGCGAACAATTAAACGAACTGATATTTCAGATGGCAAAAAATGAGGAAAGATATCATAAAAGACTTAGAAATTCAGCTTATCTGATTCTCGCGACCAGCCTTATAGCACTTGTTTGTCTGATAACTTTAATATCACTTCTTATCCCCGAATGTGGATTTCAAGACTTTTTGATAATAGTATCTATTATACTATTTATAATTCCTTGCATTATTGCTCTTAAATTTAAGGTAGAGACAGGGTATTATGAATGTAAGAAATGTCAACATATGTTTGTTCCTAACTATAAAGAGATTACCTTGTTGATGCAAACACCAACCAAAAGATTATTGAAGTGTCCTAAATGTGGCAAATGGACTTGGTGCAAAAAACTAACCAAAAGATAAATTCCAATATATCAAGCAGATACAAAACTTATATTATAACTATAAAACACCATCCCTAAAACATGTAGCGGTTCGAACATATAGGTTGAAAAATAAAAAGGCATCAAATTTGTACAACCCTTTCAAAACAAAGTACTAACCCTCGCGGTCGGTGCTTTGTTTTTTAGTTTGAATCCCTTCGAGCGGGCCAAAACGAAAATCCTGTCAACTTTTGTCGATGGGATTTTTGTTTCCAGTTAGCATCAAAATACGCTAAAGATAAAGGCTTTACTATCGCAGTTGGTGGTGTTGATGATAATAATATAGCAAGTATTAGATTACATAAAAAATTAGGATTTGAATTAGAGCATAAATATACCAACAAAAAAGGAAAAACTATTAGATTATATATAAAGCGATACGATTGTTATATATGCTAAAACCGCCCGACAAAAAATCGGGCGGTTTTAGTATTTAAAAGTTATTTTGTCATAAGCTCACAAACCAAATTGCTGTGTTCAACAGGGTCCTCAATACCTGCTCCGCTTATAAGGCAAGCCTCACCATATAAAAGCTTTGCGTATTTGTTAAGGGTTTCCTTATCGTCATTATAAAGCGATTTCAGCTTTTCGGCAATCGGATGATTACTGTTAATTTCAAGCACAAGCTGTGCCTTTATCTTATCATTTGCACCCGGCATTGCATTAAGTGTTTTTTCCATTTCAAGCGAAATTCCGCCCTCCGAGGTAAGGCAAACAGGATGCTTTTTAAGCTTTGCGGTAAAGCGTACAGCATTGATTTTATCGCCAATACTTTGCTTCATAGCCTCAAACATCTCCTTTGAAGCCTCATTTTCGGCTTCAAGTGCTTTTTTCTCGTCCTCTGTATCAAGATTCAACTCATTATCGCAGATATTCATGAACTTTTTGCCGTCATACTCTGCTAAAACCTTTAAGGCAAATTCATCAACATTTTCGGTAAGGTAAAGAATTTCATAACCCTTTTCTTTAACAGCATCGGTTTGAGGCAGCATTTCAATCTTTTCATCGGTCTCGCCGCAGGCATAATAAATAGTGTCCTGACTGTCGGTCATATGCTCGGTATATTCCTTTAAGGTGACATACTTTTTATCTGCCGAGGAATGGAACATAATTAAATCCTTAAGGGTGTCCTTGTGCATACCGTAATCATTATAAATACCGAATTTAAGCTGAATACCAAATGCTTTGAAAAATTCCTCATAAGCCTCGCGGTCGTCACGCATCAGCTTTTCCAGCTCACCCTTAATTTTCTTTTCAAGAGTTTTTGCAATAAGCTTTAGCTGATTATCGTGCTGTAGCATTTCACGGGAAATGTTGAGCGATAAATCTTCACTGTCAACAAGACCCTTTACAAAGCTAAAATAATCGGGCAATAAATCGGCACACTTGTCCATAATAAGCACGCCCCTTGAATAAAGCTGTAAGCCCTTTTCAAATTCCTTTGTATAATAATCAAACGGAGGCTGCTTGGGAATAAAAAGAAGCGCATTATAGGTTGCCTGACCCTCTGTTTTGTAGTGAATTACACGTGCAGGGTCATTGTAATCATAAAACTTTTCTTTATAAAAGTCAGAATACTCCTCGTTGGTAATATCGGTCTTTGCCTTTTTCCATAAAGGCACCATACTGTTAAGGGTGCGAAGCTCCGTAACATCCTCATACTCGCCCTCTTTACCCTCTACAGGCTGTTTTGTCAGAAAATTCATCCTTATAGGGTGGCGAATATAATCAGAATACTTTTTAACAAGCGCACTTATTCTGTACTGATCCAAAAATTCGTCATAATTTTCGTCCTCGGTATTATCCTTTATGTGTAAGGTAATAACAGTACCGACAGAGGATTTTTCACATTCCTCTACACTGTAGCCGTCAGCACCTTTAGAATGCCAACAAAAAGCCGTGTCACTGCCATAGGCACGGCTTTCAACCGTTACATCATCACTAACCATAAATGCCGAATAAAAGCCAACACCAAACTGACCGATAATATCAACATTTTCGGTTTTTTCGTTTTCCTGCTTAAAGTTAAAAGAGCCGGATTTTGCAATTGTACCTAGGTTTTTATCAAGCTCCTCCTCGGTCATACCGCAACCGTTATCGCTTATGGTAAGGGTTCTGTTTTCCTTGTCAAGTTCAAGCATTATTTCAAATTCATCAGCCTTTATGCCAACATTTGTGTCTGTAAGCGACATAAAGTAAAGCTTATCCAAAGCATCACTAGCGTTGGAAATAAGCTCACGCAAAAAGATTTCCTTATGGGTATATATTGAGTTGATCATCATATCCATAAGCTTTTTTGATTCTGATTTAAATTGTTTTTTACTCATTTCTATCACCATTTCATCAAATTTAGTCATCAGCTTCTATACGAAGCATATTTTTAAAGACACAGGTATGGCGTGGGGTTATTACCCTATCCTCGTGCAGAGAGCCGAAATACCAATGCTTAAATTTACAGGAGCGCCCGATTTCTTCAAGATAGCCGTTAAGCTTATTAACTCGGTCACTGCTTCCGCTGCGAAGCAGGATTGCACTTTTAACAAGCGACGGCGGTTCGTGGGTAATAATATAATCGACCCTGCAGTCTCTTTCATCAAGCTTTCTTGCACCCTCTGCCATTTCATCGGGTGTTGGCTCCTCTTCGCGCCACCATTTGCCCTTATCAAGCCGCATATCCTTATCGGTGCTTTCGCCTCCGCCGAAGGTGAAAAAGCTTTTACCCTCAATATCAAATATCTGCCCGCGCATCAAGTGAATGAGATTGCCTTTAATTCTATGTACCATACCGCCGTGCCAATAGGTTACGCGCGAGCGGTTAATCGTATCCATATTATCATGTGTACCGTCAACAAACGCAGTTACAAAACGCCTTGTGCTTAAATAATCAATAACCTGCTTTTCGGTTTTGTCGCCATCCCAAATATAACCGAAATCACCGCAAACAATAAGAACGTCACCGCTTTTAAGCTTTCTGAAATTTTTATCATAAAGCCTTTCAAGGCAACCATGCATATCACCCGTCACATAAACCACATCTGTCACCACACTTTTTAAAAAATATACTTTTAATTTAGTTGATTTTGTGTTAAGATAAGATATACTTAATACATAATAACACACTTTTAAGGAGATTGCTATGCCTAAAAAGATTTTTTCCATATTTTTTGTATTTTTTTTGATAATTTGTTCTGTTTTTACACCCATAACCGCAAACGCTTATGAGGTTACGGGTTTTGAAATCTCCGCAAAAGCGGGTATGCTCATATCCCTTGACACCGATGAGATTCTATTCGAAAAAAATATTGACCAAAAGGTTTATCCCGCTTCCATAACCAAAATTATGACAACCATACTTATTCTTGAAAATGAAAAGTATGACCCTGCAGGTAAAATCACTATGAGCGAATCTGCATTAAAGCTGGTTTTGGGTACGGGCAGCTCGGTTTCCAATATAAAAGCCGGCGAGGAGTTTACCCAGCTTGACCTTATTTATTTGGTGCTTATGTCCTCCTTTGGCGACTGCACCTATTTAGCTGCTGAATTTTACGCAGGCAGTGTTGAAGCCTTTGTTGATATGATGAATAAAAAAGCCGCTGAATTGGGTCTCAAAAACACCCATTATCAAAACCCCGTAGGTCTGCATGATGAAAACAACTACACCACCGTGCGCGACATTCACAAACTTGCAAAATACGCCCTTCAAAATGAGACCTTTAAAACCGTTTGCGAAACAAAAAGATATACCATGCCTGCAACAAATATGCACGGTGAGCGCACCCTTGTAACTACAAACTTTTTGCAGGACAATAACACCAACTATTATTACTCTTATGCAAAAGGTGTTAAGACAGGCTATACCGATGAGGCCGGAAGATGCCTTGTAAGCACCGCGTCACGCACATTGGGTAATGGAGTTACTTACAATTATATGTGCATTCTTATGAACTGTCCCCCAAAAGCAGACCGACGTTATGAGTTTTTAGAAAGCGCCGAGCTTTACCGTTGGGCATTCAACAATTTCTCATTTAAAGAAATTGCAAACTCCACCGAACCTGTTTGTGAAATGCCTGTTGACCTATCCTTCAGCACGGACTTTGTACCGTTACACTTCAAAAAGCCGTTTGTTTCGGTTCTGCCTAACGAAGCCGACGATTCAACCATAGTTATTAAGCCGCACCTTAATTCAGAACGAACCGAGGCGCCAATCAAAAAAGGTGAGGTTTTGGGAAAAGCCGAAATAATCTATGCTGAAAAGGTAATTGGTACGGTTGATTTGGTTGCCGGTGCAGATGTTGAATCCTCGGGAAGCTTGGTGGCGCTAAAACACATCAAAGCATTTTTCAAATCCATTTATATGAAGATTTTTCTGTTCGCCGTACTTGCGGTAGTATTAATTTTTATAATACTCTGCATTATACTGAACCTTTCGCACCTTAAAAAGCGCAAGGTTAAATATATTCCATACGGAAAAAAGGAGAAGCACACCCATGAAAAATAAAATTATTTGCCTTATATCCGCTTTAGCATTACTTTTCTCTTTAACTGCTTGCGGTGAAGATTTTGAAGGCCATGAAAAAGCGGAGGCTTACGGTATACATCACGCAATAATAACGGTCAAGGATTACGGTGAAATTCATTTAGAGCTTGACGGTGACACAGCCCCCTTAACCGTTGAAAACTTTGTTGAGCTTGCAAAAAGCGGCTTTTATGACGGGCTTACCTTTCACCGAATAATTGAAGGCTTTATGATTCAAGGCGGTGACCCAAAGGGTGACGGTACAGGTGGAAGTGAGGATACCATATTAGGTGAATTTGCCGTTAACGGAATTGAAAATAATATCTCTCACGAAAGAGGAGTTATTTCAATGGCAAGGTCAAAATCATATAACAGTGCCTCATCACAGTTCTTTATAATGCACAGAACCTCAACCCATCTTGACGGCAGCTATGCCGCATTCGGTCGCGTTACCGAGGGTATGAATGTGGTTGACAAAATTGCCGCCAATGCCATTGTTACTGATGACAACGGCACTGTTGAAAAGAAAAACCAACCCGTAATAGAATCAATTAAAATAATAGATTAGTCTAAAGCTGACAAAAAGCGGTAGAAGCGAAATTGCTTCTACCGCATTTTTTGTTATAATTTATTTTAATCGTTTAAAAACATTTTAAGTTGTTCGCAGTCACCTATTATTCCGTAATCGGCGTAATCAAAAATAGGTGCTTGCCTGTCGGGATTTATCGCAATAACCGTTCCTGCCGCCTGCATACCTACTATATGATGAACCGCTCCCGAAACACCTACCGCTATATACACCGGCGGACTTACGGTTTTTCCTGTAAGTCCCACCTGCAAAGTATAGGGCATTATATTATTATCAACCGCTTTTCTGGTGGTTGCCATATCGGCGCCAATGCTTTGTGCAAAGCTTTTCACAGTATTTAAATGTTCCTTTGCACCATAGCCTGCGGCTACCACTATGTCACCGCCATTTTGGGTAGTTCTAACCGTTGCCATTGCCGGTTTTGTAAGACTTATGATTTTTGCAATAATGCTTCCAGAAAGCGCCGGGCGGTACATCATAAGCTCTTTACCGAAGTCGGATCGTAGCCATG
>JAZQKT010000033.1:0-5046 GCA_045542295.1 Acutalibacteraceae bacterium | reverse complement strand
TATCAGACATACTTCCTATGGCTTATGGCAGGCGATTATCAGGGCTTTAACAGAAGCTCTGACCCCGAGCATGCCTGGATTGAAAAAAGATAAATAAATTTAATAATAGAGATATGCTCACTTTGGGTATATCTCTATTGTGCTGAAAAGGGGTAGTCTTATGATTACAATAAAAAATGAATTTTTAACCGCTAAAATTAATGAATTAGGCGCAGAAATGAGAAGCCTTATAGCGAACGGCACTGAATATATCTGGGAAGGAAAGCCCGAAGTATGGCCAGGTGCTTGCCCACTTATGTTCCCGATTTGCGGTGGACTAAAAGGTGATAAATACGTTCTTGATGGCAAGGAATATACCTTAGAAAAGCACGGATATATCCGTTTTAAAACCTTTAGTGTTGAAAGCAAGACCGACAGTAGTGTTGTGTTTTTACATAAATCAGATGATGAAACAAAGCAAAAATTCCCCTTTGATTATGAGCTGAGAGTGTTTTATACATTAGAGGGCAAAACACTTAAAATAGATTATTCGGTTAAAAATCTCACCGATAAAACAATGTATTTTAATATCGGTTCACACGAGGGCTATGCAACACCAGAGGGTATTGAGGATTATGATGTTTTGTTCCCGCAAAACGAAACCCTTAATGCGTATGTGCTCTATGGAAACCTTTTGTCAAACCAGCAGTTACCGATTATAAAGGACCAAAATTATTTACCGCTTTATGATAAATATTTTACAGTTGATGCACTTGTTTTCAAGGATTTAAAATCCAAATCGGCAACTTTGCGCAACAGAAAAACAGGAAGGGCAATAAGGGTAGATTTCCCCGACGCCAAGTATTTTCTTTTGTGGCACAAGCCGGGAGCAGGTTATATGTGTGTTGAGCCTTGGAACGGTGTTCAGGATATAGTTGGCAGCAGCTATGATATAACCGAGAAAGAGGGCATTACCGCACTTGAAAGCGGAAAAGAATTTGAATATACACATTCAATTACAGTTGTTGAATAAAGAGGGAATAGAAATGTTAGAAAAATTAAGAAAATTGAACCCCGATGTAGCTTTTTTTGATGTTAGGGATAAAGAATTTGCACCTTTCGGCAGAATTATAAAAACTTTAGATGCTACGGAAATTATAGAAGCAGGAAAGAAAATAGAAAATCCCGAGAGCGGTTCTTCTTATGTTCCGTCTTGTGAGGATTTTGAAACTCTTAAAATTGCCGAGGAGATTAAGAATGAATGCTTTGGCACATTGCCTACACAAATAGGATATTGTTGGGGACACAGCAATTTTTTAAATGCCACAGAATGGCACACTTCAAGCGAAATTAATGTTGCAGTAACACCCTTGGTTTTACTTCTGGGTCATATCTGGGATATAGAGGACGGCAAGATTGATTCCTCGAAATTCAAGGCGTTTTATCTGCCTGCAGGCACTGTGGTTGAGGTTTATGCAACATCGCTTCATTTCTGCCCATGTGAGGTTAGTGAGGACGGTTTTGGCTGTGTTGTAGGTCTTCCCAAGGATACTAACACGGACCTTGAAATAAAGCCGCAAGACCCAATGCTTTTCAGAAAAAACAAGTGGATAATTGCTCATGTCCAAAATGAAGCATTAAAGGCAAAGGGTGTTGTTGCCGGTATTACGGGCACCAACTACGAAATTAAGTATTAATAAGAGGTATTGATTAAAAAATGCAGGTATTTTCATCAACACTTAATCAGATGCTTGTTTTGTTTACCTTTATGGCGTTAGGCTATTTTCTTAATTTTAAGGGAATTTTGCCGCTAAACACATCGTTGGCATTGTCCCGTCTTGAGACCAATGTTTTAGTGCCGTGCTTGGTTTTTAATACCTTTTTTAAGTATTGCACGGTAGAAAACATCAGCGAAAAATGGCTATACATAGTTTATGGAACGGCAATAACCATAGTTTCAATTCTAATAGCGGTATTTTTATCAAAGCTATTCTCGAAAGACGGGTACCTGCGAAAGATTTATACATATTCCTTTGCTGTTGCCAATTTTAGCTTTATGGGAAATGCGGTTGTTTTGGGAATTTTTGGTGAAAATGTGCTTTTTGATTATATGATTTTCACTCTTCCGCTTTGCCTTTATGTTTATTCATACGGAACGGCCTCGTTAAAGCCTGATAGTGATAATAAACTATCGATTAAAATGTTTATGAATCCGATATGCCTTTCAATGCTTTTAGGTGGGGTAGCAGGACTTGTAGGACTTCCAATCCCTAAATTTTTAGTAACCGCTATATCTTCTGCGGGGGCTTGTATGTCACCTCTTGCCATGTTGCTTACCGGATTTGTTGTTGCAAACTTTAGTATAAAGAGATTAGCAAGCATTAAACGGATATATGCGGCATCTGTTTTAAGACTGATAATACTTCCGTTGCTGTTTGTAATCATTTTAAAGCTTTTGAAAACGGACGATACAGTTATAATGCTTACTCTTTGTGCCACAGCAATGCCTTTGGGACTTAATACTGTGGTTTTCCCTGCGGCTTACGGTGGAGACACAACACCGGGAGCCGGTATGGCGCTTATTTCACATTTAATGTCGGTTATAACCATACCGATTATGTTTGCGCTTTTCATATAAATTAATTACTGTTTTAGGTAACGGAAAGGATAGATTTAAAAATGAAATATCTTTTAGGTATAGATTTTGGCGGTGGTGCATCAAAAGCTACCCTTATGGATGTTGAGGGCAATATTGTTGCCGAAAATACAGTGGAATATCCTACACTTTACCCCGAGCAGGGTGCTTGTGAGCAAAATCCCGAGGATTGGATAAACGCTCTTTGCGAAAACAGCAATGCGCTTATTTTTAAAAGCGGAATAGATGCGGCAGATATTTTAGCAATAGCCCTTGATTCCGCAACACATACCTCGCTTTTGTGTGACGGTGATTTCAAACCTATACGAAACGCCGTTCATTGGACAGATACCCGTTCAAGGGCCGAGGCTGATAAGCTGAGGGCTGATTTGGGTGAAGAAATTTTTGCAAAAACATATCATAAGCCGGACACTATCTGGACTCTGCCACAGCTTGTTTGGCTTAAAAATAACGAACCCGAGTCTTTTGAGAGGGTAAAGTATATATTCTTTGAAAAAGATTATGTGCGCTACTTTTTAACCGATGTTTATTGTACCGATTATATTGAAGCCGAGGGCAGTATGCTTTTTGACTGCAATAAATGTGAATGGGATGAGGAGCTTTGCCGCCTTGCGGGAATTAGCTTGGATATGCTCCCACCACTTAAAAACCCCACTGATATTATCGGAAATGTAACCGAAAAAGCGGCAGAAAAAACAGGGCTTAAAGCAGGCACACCTGTAATTTGCGGAACAACCGATACTGTTATGGAGGTTTTTGCAAGCGGTGCAGTAAAGCAGGGGGATGTTACGGTTAAGCTTGCAACGGCAGGCAGAATTTGCGTTATAACCGATAAGCCTTATCCTGATAGGCATTTAGTAAACTATTCCCATATTGCAGATGGTCTTTGGTATCCCGGAACAGCTACAAAGTCCTGTGCCGCATCCTACCGTTGGTACAGAGACACCTTTGGAGGTGACTATAAGGAGCTTGATGAGGGTGCAGCGGCGCTTCCGATTGGTTGTGACGGTATGATTTTCCACCCTTATCTTAACGGGGAATTGACCCCTTATGCTGACCCAATGCTTTGCGGAAGCTTTACGGGAGTCAGAGCTACCCATACAAAGGCGCATTTTACACGTGCTGTTTTAGAGGGTGTGGCTTACTCACTTTTAGACAGTAAGCTTTACCTTGACAGTCTTAATATTCCCTATAATACTGTTGCAACTGCCATAGGTGGCGGCACAAAGGGAAAATTATGGCGTCAAATGATTGCAGATGCTTTGGGTATAGCCCTTAAAACTACCGAGAGCAGTGATTCCTCTTTTGGCTCTGCAATGCTTGCAGGTATTGCTGTGGGCGTGTTTAAGGACGCCGAGGATGCTGTAAAAAAATGCGTAAAGCAGGTTGATATAACCTATCCTAACAGTGACAATACACCTAAATACCGTGCGGTTTTTGAGGTTTATAAAAAGATACACGATGCTTTAGCTCCAATATATCAGGAGAGATAGTATGAAGATATTAGTTTGCATCCGTCAAGGGCTTGACGGTGAAATTAACCCCTTTGATGCTTGTTGCTACGAGGAGGCTTTGAGAATAAGCGGTGCAGAGGTTATAATCATAAGTATGGGGCCTCTTACAGCTAAAGACTTTTTGTTAAGGCTTACTCGGCTTGGTGCAAAAAAAGCAATCCTTTTGTCCGACAAGGCTTTTGCAGGGGCAGATACTGTTGCCACCGCTTATGCACTCTCTTTGGCGGTTAAAAAAATAAAGCCCGACCTTATATTTTGCGGTAGGCAGACCCTTGTGGGCGATACTGCACAAACAGGTCCCATGCTTTCGGTTATGGCAAATACTTCCCTTATCACCAATGTTATGAGTATTGACGAAATAGGTGATCATATCACCTGTACAACACGCGATATGGGTGTTGAAACCGTCGCTTTGCCGGCACTGCTTACCGTTGAACGCATTAATACCTTAAGACTTCCAAGCATTTTGTCGAAAATGGGTGAAGTTGAGGTTTGGAGCGCAGAGGATATAGCTGCCGATATAGAAAAATGCGGTCTTAAGGGCTCACCCACAAGGGTACTTAAAACCTTTGAGAATGAGTCGGGTAAAAGAAGATGTAAATTTATTGATTTTAAGGAGCTTAAAACAGCTATTGATGAGGGGCTTCAGAAAAACCGAGAAAAGGTTACAGTAACCGCAACAAGCGAAAATAGGCTTGAAAAGGTTTGTATTGTGGGCGAAGCACCACGCTCCTTTGCTGAAACGGTTAGTGATGATATTACGGTTTTGCCGCTCACCGATGCCGAGACTCTGGCAGAAAAAATAACCGAGTTAAAGCCTAATGCTGTGCTATGGGGCAGTGATTCCCTTTCAAAAAAGCTATCAGCCAAGGTGGCGGCTATGCTGGGGCTTGGGCT
>JAZQKT010000032.1:0-20976 GCA_045542295.1 Acutalibacteraceae bacterium | reverse complement strand
CAGTAACAGCGGCTTACAGCCGCAGAGCAAACTACCGGCTTAGCCGGTAGTCATGATTTATATATATATGTGTATCTGTTATTTTTTGAAAAGCTTTTGAGAAAATTGCTCTGCAAAACACTCAAGCTTATCAAAATTCATTGCATTTATATATTCCTTTTCAAGCTCGTCGTGAACCGACTTTGCTTCTTTAAGGCAGGCTGTAACGGCAAGCAACAGCTCTGCCGCCGCTTTTTTATTAAATTTAATACGTTTTCTGCTTTTTGAGAGCTGTTCTGCGTGAACAAACCGTCTTGCGTGCACTCGCCGTATATCTGAATTAAGCACAAATTGTTCGCTTTCTCTTATAAAGCCCAGGGATAGCTCGGGAAGGATAACCCCATCAATCAAAGTGTTCGGCAAAAGGGCATTTTTAATAGTTGTTATGTTGTACCCGTTTTGACACGCATACTCCCTAAGCTTTGTCATAACCGAATTTGAAACACTGCCGAATTCATCACTTATAATTACAACCCTCTTACAACATTTAAACACTGTCTCGGGGTAGCTGATAAGACCTCTCGGTGTAATTCCGCTTAAAAACCGCACTTTTTCCTTGCCGCAAAGTTTTTTCGCTTTGTTAGGAATATATTTTTTACAAAGCCTGTTTATAAAAGTGTTGAGTCTTTCTCGGTCGGTGCAGGCTTCTGCAATTTTAAAATTATCGGCAAAAAATTGACCTGCCGCCTTCAAATAACAGGATGCCCGTTTATGAAGTAATTTGTTTGTATCGGTAAGGGCTATTACGCTTTCCTCCCTGCCAAAAAATTTTTCTTCGCTCCAAAACAAACCAAAATTGAGTATCTGCTCACAAACACCCGGATACTTTGGATCTACCGTATGCGGAGCTGTACCGTCCATTATAACTGTTTTTATATCCGGAAAAATCACCGCATCAAGTGAATCAGGGTCACTGCTACAGGGAATTACCTCTGCGGCAAAGCCGTTTTCCAAACCTTTTTTCATAAGAAACTTCATAAAATACGATTTACCTGTACCGGGGCCACCCTTTATTATGTATGCACGCCAACCGTCTACTGCATCATAACAGTTGTCAAAATAAGAAACAAACCCACTACAGCTATTTGCCGCTAAAAAATATTTCAAACTGTTTTCGCTCATATATAAAACCTTCCTTTCGGTAAAACCCGAACCTGCCTAACGGGCGGGTTTAAATGCTTTGGTTAACACTATATAATATTCCTTAATTTTTGTTTTGACACACCGTAAATAATATTATATAATGTATTAAGAGTCGGTCAGACGGTTGCGGATATTTTTATATCTGAGGAAAGTCCGAGCCCCACAGGGCAGAATAGCGGCTAACGGCCGCCGAGGGTGACCTTAGGGAAAGTGCAACAGAGATATACCGCCGTATTCATACGGTAAGGGTGGAAAGGCGAGGTAAGAGCTCACCGGTCTTACGGGAACGTCAAGACCCTGTAAACCCTATTCGGAGCAACGCTGACTGTGGCTATACATCTGCCCGATGTGCCACGAAAAGCGGCTTGAGTGTTGGAGCAATCCTGCATCGAGATAGATAACCCTCCAAGACAGAACTCGGCTTACAGACCGACTCTTTATTTTTAAAAGGCTTTAAGCATAAAAAAACACGGCGTTATGACACGCCGTGTTTTCTTATTTTGATATAAAATATTATTTTCGCATTTCCTTTAATGCCTCTTCCATTTGGGCATGAATTTTATCTCCGATTTGTTGGGTGTTCATACCCTCATACTGTTCGGGATAAATTATATCAAGAAGTCTAAATTCAACCCTTGAAAAACGGCGGAAAATGGTTTTTGCAAGTGTTCTGGTGTTATTAATTGCGCAAACAACTATCGGCACACCCGCCTTTGTAGCTATCTTTAAAGACCCGTTTCTAAATGGGAGCAGCTCACAGGAGGGACTTGTATAACCTTCAGGGAAGAGGGCAATAGAAGACTTATCCTCTTTTATAATTTTAATAGCATTAACAACCGTTTTTGCCGCCTCACGGTCATTTTCTCGGTCAATGGGCAACGAATAAAGCCTGTGCATTGCTCTTTTAACTATGGGTCGGCTTTCATAGATTTCCTTTTTGCCGATAAACCCGATTTCGGTATTCAAAAAAACTCTTAAGAGAATTATCGGGTCGAAATCGTGCTGATGGTTACAAACAAAAAGCATTCGGGTATCCTTTGGAAGCTCTCTGTCAGTGCCTTTTTTATCTATTCTAACAAGCGCCGCCGTAACAATTACAGGTAAAGAAATTTTAAACATAAACCGAAAAAGCTTGGCGCCCTTATCCGGAGATTTATTTACATCGGTAAATAAAATCAAGAGAAAAAAGAATATTAACTGCAAGATGAAAAAGCCCAATGTAAAGCCCACAATCAGCAACGGCACAAGCCACCAAGAATACGGTTGTTTAAATATGGGCGCAAAATTGTCCAATACCAACACCAACGCCGCACTTATTACCAAATATGTATAGGAAATATATTTCATATAGCACCTCTAATTTTGTTTTCTTACAATACTATACTCATCATAAAAATTAAAATACGGACACTCTTTGGTCTGTCTTGTCACAAAGCGATACATCTCATCCTCGTCAAGCTGTGCTTCACAAGAGTAGCAATCGCTTTCATCATCATAAATATAGTTCGCACAATTTTCGCAACAGCTTTTCATAACACACGCCTCTAATTAGTAAGATAAGAGCTTACGGCATAAACCGTTTGCCCGTTATAGTTAAGCCTTGACCAACCACTGTCACTAACACCGGTTCTTATAATATATTCGCCGTTTTTGAGTGTATACACAACCTGCGAGCCGCTTGTGGTAGGGGCAGTACGCAGATTTGTTTCACTTTTAGCTGTGACCTGTTCATTTACATCGCTAAACTGCATTTGGTTGTTATTTGTTTGAGGTTCGCTTTGAACGGGCGGTTTATAACCCAAATCTGTTGTTAAATAACTGGTTATGGCATAAACCGTCTGTCCGTTATATAAAAGTCTTGACCAGCCGTTTGAACCAACGCCCGTACGTGTAACCTTTTCTCCGTTTTTCAGTGTATGCACTACCTGCGAGCCATTGGTAGTAGCTGCTGTTCGCAGATTTGTTTCTGTTTTTGCAGTTACCTGCTCATTAACCGCAGTATATGTTTTATCGGTCTCGGTAGGCGGTTTATAGCCTAAATCCGTTGTCAAATAGCTGGTTATGGCATAAACCGTTTTTCCTTTATATAAAAGCTTTGACCAACCATTTGTACCGGTTGCGGTGCGGGTAAGCCGTTCTCCGTTTTTCAGTGTACCGACTATATTATGATTTGTGCCGGCACCCTCTCTTAAATTCACCGTATCCTTTGCCGTTACGGTCTCGTTTACAGCAGTATATATATTGTCCTTTTCCTCGGGCGGTTTTGCGGTCTCAACCGATTTATTGCTTTTAGGCTCGGATTTTTGACTTATAAAATAGGACACTACCATATCGACATTACCCTTTATTCCGTCAACGCTTCCCTTATTGGTGTATTGCCACATATCGGTTCTGCCCGCATAATCTGGTACAGCGATTTTAGGATATGTGACCGACGGATAATGCGCCACCCAAACCTTATAACTCTTTTCAATGCTTGGCATATTCCAATGCCCTTCCAAATCGGTTTTAGCACCGTAAAACATAGCATCGTAGCCTATATTCTTAATATGTGATAAAAATGCAACTGCATTTTGCGTGCGTTGTTCCTTACTGAGCGCATACATTCGGCTTTGAGAGGACAAAAAGCCCTCGCAATCATAAACAACGGGGTAAGAAATAGGATAGCTTTCTATCATAGACTCTACCCATTTTGCCTCTTTTACAGCCTCATCACTGTTTATTGCGGTCGAAAAGAAATAAACACCTATAAGTATTCCTGCTTTATTTGCCTGCTGAATATTATAATCCGCATTGGCATCCTTATAAATAACACCGTTCTCTGCACGGTAGCCTATTCTTATAATCGCAAAATTGATTCCCGCATTTTTAACCCTTTGCCAATCAATTTTACCCTGCCATTTTGAAACGTCTATTCCAAGCGCCTTTCCGGTCCCATCCTTAACGTTTTCGATTTGGACAGGAGCGCCCTCCCCACGTGAGGATTCGGTATTTTGAGGGTCTTTTAAATCGTCACCCTTTATCTCTGCTTGCGTTTTATTGGAGTCTTCGGTAACGGCTTGACTTTGTGTTGCGTTAGTATCCTTTTCGGCAGAAGGTTTGTTTTCCTTGCAACCGCAAAGCAAGCAAAGGGATAAAACAATAGCTAAAGCTACTGAAGAAACCTTCATTTTTAACTTCTCCTTATTTTTTAAGTTTTCCCCTGCGTCTTACCCACATTGAGGGTGAAAACAGCAATATCATAGGTAATATTTCAAGTCTGCCCAAAAGCATTCCACCCGAAAGCACAAGCTTTGAAAACGGGGTGTATGCCGAATAGCCGCCCATAGGTCCTACCTCGCCAAAGCCGGGTCCTATATTGTTAAAGCAGGCAGCCACAGCAGAGAAATTGGTTTCTATGCCAAAGTTTTCAAAGCTTATAAGCAAAAGCATTACAAAAAATGATATAAAATATATTGCCAAATAGCTTGCCACATTAACGGTGGTATCGTTATCTATTTTTTTGCCCTCTAAACGAACTGCTTCAACCGAGCGGGGATGCAGCATATGTCTTAAATTTGCCCTAACCGATTTAAAAAGCACTATAACTCTTGATACCTTGAGTCCGCCTGCGGTAGAACCGGCGCAAGCGCCTATAAACATAAGCACCAGCAAAACCGTTTTTGAAAGTGTTGGCCAAAGGTTAAAATCCGCAGTGGCATAGCCTGTAGTTGATATAACCGTTGCAACCTGAAATACCGAAAGTCTTATCGTTTGGGAAAGGCTTTTATAAATCGGATAAATATTTAAGGCAATTGCTGTAACCGAAGCTGACACAATTCCCAAATACCACCAAAGCTCCTCGCTTTTAAAGGCACTGCGAGCTTTTTTAATCAAAATAAGATAATAAAGATTAAAGTTTATACCAAAAATCAGCATAAACGCAGAGATCACCCATTGAATATACGGGCTATAGCCTGTGATACTGTTCGCATCTACACCAAATCCGCCTGTTCCGGCAGTTCCAAAGGTGTAAATAAGGCTTTCAAAAACCGGCATACCGCCGCAAAGCAAAAATATGACCTGCATCGCAGTAAGACCTATATATATAAGGTAAAGAATTTTAGCAGTGCTTTTTATTTTCGGTACCAGCTTACCAACAATCGGTCCCGGCATTTCGGCACGCATTATATGAATTGAGCGTCCATTCTCGGTCGGGATTATTGCCATCATAAGCACAAGAACACCCATACCGCCTATCCAATGGGTAAAGCTTCTCCAGAAAAGCAAACCTTTAGACATTGACTCAACGTCGGTAAGAATTGATGCTCCTGTTGTGGTAAGGCCGCTTACGGTCTCAAAAAAAGCATCATAAAATTTAGGGATTTCTCCGCTTATACAAAACGGTAAAGCCCCTATTGCAGACATTAAAACCCACGTCAGAGCAACTATCGCAAAGCCCTCACGTGCGTATATGGTTTTATCCTTGGGTCGGCTGAAAATCCTTGCCGCCGTACCCAATATAAATGCTATTGCAATTGTAATCAAAAAAGCCCAGCCGCAGCTTTCTTTGTATATCAAGGAGCAACCAAGCGGCAGCAGAAGCAATGCCGCCTCTAAAACAATGATGTTGCCCAACATATAAACAATCATTTTTATATTCATAGCATCAACCCAAAATGTCCGAAAGATTATTTATTCTCTGATTTGCCGCAATAACAACAATTTTATCCCCTGAAAGAAGCATATCATCACCCGAGGGAATTATTATCTTTCGGTCTCTCACAATTCCTCCGATAAGGATGTTTGGCTTTGTTTTAAGCGATTTAAAGGGGATTTTAAGTTGCGGAAAATCCGATTTAACCATAAATTCCAAAACCTCAACCTTGCCGTCCATCAGCTTATAGAGGGTTTCCATACTGCTTCCTGCCGAATTTTCAAGCGCACGCGCATACTGCACAAGCTTATCGGCAACCAGCATCTTGGGCGAAACAATACAGTCAAGTCCCCAATGCTCCGAAAGCGGTATCAGCTCCTCACGATTTACCTTGGCTATAACCTTTGGCACATTTTGTGACTGTGCAAAGGCGGCAAGCAATATATTTTCCTCATCCATTCCCGTGAGCGAAACAAAGGCATCAACCGAGCCCAGACCCTCCTCCATAAGAAGCTCCTGTCTTGCTCCGTCACCGTTAATTATCACTGCCTTTGAAATGCCTTCGGTAAGCTCCTCGCAAAGCTTTTTGTCACGCTCGATTATTGTGACAGAATTTCCGGTTGTATTAAGAAGCCGTGCTAAATAATAGGTCGTTCTGCCGCCGCCCAAAATCATAATATCCCTTGCCTGCTTCTGAAGAACACCCAATTCCTTTAAAAGCTTGGAAATTTCGGTAGGCGCCGCAGTAAGTGCAATAGTGTCCCCGCTTTTGAGGACAAAATTACCGTCCGGTATGTATGCCTCCTCACCACGCTTAACCGCACAAATAAGAAACTTTGCCTTGTATTTAGAGCGCAAATCCAAAAGACGCACACCGTCAAGCGGCGAGTCCGGCTTTAATTTTATTTCAATCATTTCAAAATTTCTTACAGAAAAGGTCTGCACCTTCATTGCCGAGGGCAGCTTCAAAATATTAAAAAGCTCTGTAGCGGCTAAAAGCTCGGGATTAATAGCAACCGAAATATCAAGCTCCTTACGCATAAAGCTCAAGCTTTTATCATTATATTCAGGGTTGCGAATTCTGGCAACTGTGTTTGCCGCTCCCATACGCTTTGCTAAAAAACAGCTAAGCATATTAACCTCATCAGAACCGGTAGTAGCAATTAACAGTTCAGCCTTTGAAACCGATGCTTCCATCAAAATATCACAGTCAACACCGCTTCCGCAAACACCTATAACGTCAAATATATTTGTTGCCTCGTTAATCTTTTCAGGGTTGTTATCAACAACCACAACGTCATGACCCTCATTAACTAAATTTTCAAGAATTGTTGATCCGATTTTTCCGTAGCCAACAACAACTATGTTCATATTATACCCTGCCTTAGCCAAAGATTTGAAACCCGAATCAGATTCCCCAATAAGGATTTTTCGCTTTGCTTTGTTAAAATAAACTTTTAAACAGTTTTCTATAATTTTACCACTTTTATAAGTATTTTACAATAGCAAAATATATTAAACTTTAATTATACTTTTCAGTAATGCGAATCTTAATATATATACAAAAACGGCTGTAACAATTTTAAACTGCTACAGCCGTTCTAATATTCTGTTTTTATGATTACTCACTCAATTCTTTTTTATTGCTTATTCCGTTATCACGGTTACTTGATATTTTCTTGCTACTTTTTGTACCAAAATTTAATACTCTTTAATAAAAGCTTATTTTAAATTGAGCTCTCTTTAAAATAGTACATTGGACTCACCTTTAATAATTTATTTGATTGATTGTTTCCTCACGATCATATAAATCACCTTTTTAGGTTTGATTATCTATATTAAATTTCCACGAGAAATCTTTTTATATCATAAATCAACTGTGCATTGGACTCACCTATAAATTATTTTTTAAAGTCTTTTACCGGCACTTTCATAATATTGCCTCCAAAGCTTTAGAAATTTTATTTACTTAAGGTTTTTTAATTAGTACATCGGTTTAGTCCCCGTTGATTATATTTTTTTGTCGGTTTTTTAATTGCTTACTTCATCGGAATCACCACTTTCATTTTATTTTTAAGAACTTGCGGGTGGAGTGTCCTTCCTCATTCTGTTGCTCCTCCTTTCTTTTTCTGGCTTCATTATACAGCATAATTCACAGTTTGTCAAGAAAAAGTTGAAAACTTTTGTGAAAAACTTTTAAATTAACACTTAATTCATAATTTATTAATATTGTTGGCTTTTTTGTGCAAATGTGGTAAAATATAATGTATTATGAGAAAAATTGTTATTTGGAGATGAAATAATATGCGTCCTATGATGCCGCCGCCTGCAGGAATACGCGGCCCTGCAGGACCGAGAGGACCGCGTGGCTTTCTTACAGAGGAAGAAAAAAAGAACAAGCCCAAAATAACAAAGGGTCTGCTTGCAAGAATACTCGGTTATCT
The DNA here is from genome assembly GCA_045542295.1 of Acutalibacteraceae bacterium. GTDB lineage: Bacteria > Bacillota > Clostridia > Oscillospirales > Acutalibacteraceae > UBA737. The sequence goes on along the minus strand of JAZQKT010000032.1, from coordinate 12,714 downwards.
AAAGCCTTATAAATGGCATTTTACGCTTGTTTTTATTGCCCTTGCAATTTCTTCTGTTTTGGGACTTTTTCCATCAGTAATAACCGGTATGATTGTTGACTCCATAATCAGCGACAGCCGCAGCTTAACTGTTCTTTTGCGTTTGGTTATACTTGCTTTCGTAGTGTTATCAACTGCGCAAATAATAAGTGTTTTAGAGCAGTACATAAATTCTTGGATTTCCCAAAAAATAATATTTGATATGCGTAACGAGATGTATGACCACCTGCAACGAATGCCGCACTCGTTTTTCACAAACGAAAAGCAGGGTGATATAATCACCCGAATGAACAGCGATATAAACGGTGTAAGCTCGGTGGTTTCGGGTATGCTCACATCAATCGTAAGCAATACACTGACGGTGGGCGTTTCGGTATTTTATCTTTTCTATACCGATTGGCGGCTTGCAATAGTTGGCCTGGTTGTTCTGCCGCTTATGATTTTCCCCACCAGGTCGGTTGGTAAAAAGCGCTGGACCTTGGCAGGCGAATCACAGGAAAAGCACGATGAGCTTAATCAGCAAATAAACGAGACCCTTTCGGTCAGCGGTTCAATGCTTGTCAAGCTTTTTACAAAAGAAAAGGTTGAATTTGAAAAATTTAAACGCATAAACAATGAAGCCACGCAAATTACTATTAAAGAACGGCGAGCCGGCAGCTGGTTTCACGTTTTGCTTGGAATGTTCATTCAAATAGCACCGCTTTTAATTTACTTTGCAGGCGGATTTCTTATAATAGGCAACGTGGATAAAAGCTTAACCGTTGGTGACATAACGGTTGTTGTAGCACTTGTAAACCGCCTTTATCAACCGGTTAGAATGCTGCTCGATTTACAGGTTGATTTTGTTCGCTCAATGGCGCTGTTTACCAGAATTTTCGAATACCTTGACCGCAGTCACGAAATTGAAAACCCCGAAAACCCGATAAAGCCCGATATGACCGACAGCTCAGTTGAGTTTTCAGACGTTAAATTTCATTATGACCCCTCAAAGGAAATTCTCAAGGGTGTAAGCTTTTGTGTACCGGCAGGTAAAATGTATGCAATAGTCGGCACCTCGGGTGCAGGAAAGTCAACTGTTATCGGTCTTATCCCAAGACTTTACGATACTGTTGAGGGTACCGTTAAGGTTGCGGGCGTAAATGTTAGAGACTATGATTTGGCATACCTAAGAACCAATATCGGTATTGTAACGCAGGACACCTATCTGTTTAACGGTACAATTCTTGAAAATCTTTTGTACGCAAAACCAAATGCCACAATGGAGGAAATAGTTGAAGCTTGTAAAATTGCAAATATTTTTGATTTCATTGACCGCTTGCCCCAAAAATTCGATACAATTGTAGGAAACCGCGGTCTCAAGCTTTCAGGTGGTGAAAAGCAAAGGGTTTCTATTGCGCGTGTAATTCTTAAAAACCCGAAAATACTTATACTCGACGAAGCTACTTCGTCACTTGACTCGGTATCCGAAAGTCAAATACAGTCGGCGCTTAACCGTATTATGGTTGGCAGAACAAGCCTCGTAATTGCCCACCGTCTTTCAACCATAATGGCAGCAGATAAAATTATGCTTATAGAAAACGGTGTAATTGCCGAAACCGGCAACCATGATGAGTTGCTTTCAAGAAGCAACGGCTACCGTGAGCTTTACGAAACCCAGTTCAGACGTGTTATTGACTACGAAAACAGCAAAAATCAAAACTCTCTTATTGACTAAAACGCTGTTTCGTATTAATATAATAGCATATACCATCTTTAAGGAGTTTTTAAAATGAGTGAAATTAACAAAAACGAAAATGATTATAATCCCGACCTTATCACCCTAAGCGATGATGACGGCAAGGAATACAACTTTGAGGTTTTGGATGCTATAGAGACCGATATGGGACGGTATTTGGCACTTCTGCCCACCTTCCAGGATCCCCAAAAAATGCTTGAGGACAGCGGTGAGCTTGTTATCGTTAAGGTTGGCGAGGAAGACGGCGAGGAGTATTACTACGAGATCGAAGACGATGACGAATATGAAACCGTTGCCGATGCTTTTGTTGAGCGTTTAGAGGATTTCTTTGAAATAGAAGATAAATAAGATCAATTAAATTATAGTTTGTCCTGCCCTGTTCGCGGACCGTGACTTATATAACCCTACACTTTTAATTTACGGGGCCAAAGCTCGTACAGTGGGCTTGCAGACCTCCCGCGGCTGTGCCGAGTTCGGAAGAAGGGAGCGCGAAGCTGTACGGCCGGCACCCACCTGGCTTTTTGGCTAGGTTATCTTAAGCACATTACGGCAGGGCGGGACAGATTGAATATATATACAGTTTGAAGCGACGCTTAAAGCCTCGCTTTTTTATTTTGCTTTAGTTTTAAATTCACTCATTTTTGTTGACAAACCGCCTTTTTGGTGGTAAATTAAACTTGAATTTAAGGAGGTTTTTACTATGAGTGAATTATCTGATAAATGCGGCACTTCTTTAGAGGAAAATAATGACACCCCTGCTCCCCGAAACAAAAAGAACCCGCTTGTTAAATATGCCGTTGCGGCTTTATCTGTGGCTTTGGCAATTATTCTTATACTTATATTGATTGCGAATACGGGTTACAGAAAAGCCGTTAATGATATGGAGCGTTTTTTGAACGGTAATTTCAAAAAAATTGAAACTCTAGCTCCCGATGAATATTGGCAGGATTTGGCTGATTATTACAGCCACGATGTAGACAAAATGTTAAAAAACATCAAAAGGCACTGTGAGAAAGCCTATGCCGATAACAGTGAAGGCTTCGGCAAAGATTTTAAATACAATATAAAGATTGAAGATACGACAAAGGTTTCATCCAAAAAGCTTAAGACAATAGCCAAAAGCCTTAATGAAGAATATTCAATTAAAGAAACCGAGCTTAAAAAAGCTTATGAGCTTAAGATAGAGATTAGCGTTAAGCAGGACGGGAAAACCGATACCACAACCAAAAAAGTAACCGTACTAAAGCTCGGCGGTTCATGGTATGTTGCTGACTGCTATGAGGATGACGGTGACGTTTTTGTGGATTTCTTTGATTTTTAGGCTGATGAAGAATATTTATCCCTAAAAGGCGTAAAACCGTGCATTTTGTTTATTTTGAAAGGTCAACGCACTTGACAAAACCGTTTAGATATGTTACATTTAAATAAACTTTTAAGGAGGTTTTACTATGAGTAAATTTTGTGAAAAATGTGGCGCCTTAATTGAGGACGATAAGACCTTTTGCCCCAGCTGTGGCGCTCAAGCAGCAACACCCGCTGCACCTGCTTCAAACAGCATCGGAGATATAATTAAAAATCTTCCCGACAATGTTCGCAAGTTGGCTTTGGCTGCAGTTGCTATTATTTTGGCCGTTATTCTTATCTCCACCATTTTTGGCGGAAGCGGCTATAACAAGGCTGTTAACAATTATGAAGCCGTTATGAACGGTAAGGCAAAGAAGCTCGAAAAGCTTGCTCCGAAGGAATATTGGGAGTATATGGCTGACGAAGCTGACGAAGATGTTGACGATTATATTGACGATAAAATCGATGATTTCGAAGACAACTACGATGACACTTTGGACTACCTCGAGGAAGAATACGGTAACCATGTTAAAATCAAGCTCAAGGTAGAAGACAAGAAAAAGCTTACCGATAAGAAGATCGAAAACCTTGCAGAATATCTCGATGACAAATATGACATCAAAGAGAAGTCTGTTAAGAAGGGCTATGAGCTCGAAATTGAAGCAACCATTAAGGGCAGCGACGATGAGGACGATGACGAAATGGAACTTTACGCTATCAAAATCGGTGGCTCTTGGTATCTTATGAACTGTAATTTTGACGGTGACAATACTACCGGTCGTTTCGTTTTAGGTTTTTAATTTTTTAAAACAGTACATAAAATATTATATAAGTGATATGCACCCCAAAAGTTTAACACTTTTGGGGTGCATTTTTTATTTGTCGTTCATTATCTGTGAAACTAAATTATAATCATTTGTAAGTATTGTATCCATACCCATTTCAAGCAGTTCTGTTGCTTCTTTGGGGTCGTCAGACCAAAACACATTACAAATAATGCCGTGGCTGTGAGCTTTCTCAACCATTTCCCTATTAAAATACGGCTTAAAAAACTGTACCTTCTCGGCGCCAAGCTCAATTGCGCGGTCAACTATAGCCCAATTTCTGTCAAAATTATGTCCCACACAGACAGGTATTTGCGGTGCATATTCCTTGAACTGCTTAATGTGCAAATCGGGTTCCAACATAAAATACACGTGCTTTTCGCAGTCATATTTCTTTACAAGTGCCACAATCTTTTCCATTATATCCTGTGGGTAAGGCTCTGTAAAGGACAGCGGCTTGATATGAATGTTCATTATAACCTGGGCAGCGAATTTTTTGAGTATATCCTCAAAACGCACAACCTTAAGACCCTTAAACTTTTCGCCAAACTTAATTCCGAAATCAAGCTTTTCAAGTTCCTCTAAAGTATGCTCATAAACCTTACCGCAGCCGTCGCTCACTCTCTCAAGCGTTGAATCGTGGCAGGAAACTATTTCGCCGTCAACAGTCGGCCACAAATCAAACTCAATTTCTTGGGCCCCCAAGGCTATTGCCGCACCGAATGCCGGCATACTGTTTTCGGGAGCTATGGTATTAAAGCCTCTGTGAGCGCAAATTCTGGGGTAAGGCATCCGCCCATCATCCTTAACGATAGCACTGCCGCCGTTTCTATACTGCCAAGGCTTTCTGCCAAATTCAATGTATTCATAATGAGGCGCATCGGGGTTTCCGAAGCCCGCAGGCTTTAAATACTTGTTCTGTGGGTCAAACTCTGCCTCTGCCATACCGAATTTGCCCTTCATATTGCACAGCACCTTACCCTCGGGAGATACAATCATACTTGCTCCGCAAATATGAGAGTCTTCCGCAAAGCTTACAGATGAGCGTATAACATAGGTATTTGTGTTATACGCCAAAAATCTGCACATGATTTCAATCGCCTCGTGGCTGTCACTTCTCTGCAAAGAGCAACCGATAATAATATCAAGGTCTTTTCTTGCAATATTTGCAAATGCCTCATAAAAATAGAAGTCATAGCAGGTGAGAAATCCATAACGAAGACCGTCAATTTCAAGGACATACGGCTCCGAATACTCAAAGGTATAATCGGAATCGAGACATAAAACATTAAGCTCTAACGGAGGCAGATGCTTTTTAAAATACTTGCCGACAAGCTCGCCCTCTTTGTTGTAGCAATAGGTAGTATTTCTATAGCCCTTTTCCTCTAAAGAAAGCGCATTGACAAAAACATTGGCTCCGCATCTTTTTGCCGTTTTTACACATTTATCAAGTAAAATATCAATATATTTATCGTGATAAAAGAGTGTTTCCTCTTTTGTTGCAGTGGCGCAGGGCACATCACTGTATTCGGGCAAAACGATAATATCTGCCGTACTGTCGCACAGATCTAACTGCTTTAGCTTATATTCAAAATATTCATCTGAAAAGCTAACATCATTTGAATAAGGCGGCTGAATTACAATTGCTTTCATTTTTAAGACCCTCCTAAAACCTTTACTTTTTGAATTTTTGCTTAATTAAGCTTAAATAAGGCTTTAAATTTAAATCTCTTAATGTGAACGAACCTAAAACGCATTTTGAATAATACCTTGTGGCTCTGAAAAGCGCCGGAGAGGCAAAGTTGATAATAATCTGCGTTAAAAGGGTTGCTAATGCGGCGCCATTTATTCCCCAAATCGGAATAAATACCATATTCATTATTAAATTACTTACAACGCCTATAAGACAAAAAACCATAACAAAGTGCTTCTTTTTCTCACAAACAAGCCACAGATCCTTGGCACTGCCAAGATATGAAAATGCAGTAAACCAAACTGCAATACGGAGGCAATCGGTTGCATCTAAAAAGGCTTCGCCGTAAAGCAAATTCAAAATCGGCTTTGCAAAAACAGTTACAAAAGCCGAATAAATGATACTTATCCAAACAATTGCCGATACAAGCATTTTAAACTGCTTTTTATATTTTTCATCGTTTTCGCCTTTTGCCTTAACAATAAGCGGGCGTGAAGAATCAAGAAGCGCCACGGGAATAAAGCTCATTAATCCGCAAATGGTCAACGCTACCGAGTAATAACCTACTTGAGCATTGTCATCAAGCAATTGCTTTATCATTATACGGTCCATGTGCCCGTATATCACTATCATTAAGTTTGCCAAAACAAATGGGAAACAGTTCTTAAGTATTACTTTGGCGCTATCACGAGAAACAGACAGAGGTCTTTTGCGGTGCTTTTTATAAAAAATGATATAAATCGCCGCAACGATTATGGTATCAAGCGGAACGGCAAAGGCAAACCACAAAACACTTTTCTTTGCAATAAGCAAAACCGTTTTGTAAAGAGCCATACCGAAATATGCAGTTATCTGTGCTATAACAGCATATTTTGATTTCATATTTGACTGATACCAAAAATCAATGGTATCAAAGCACAAAAAAGGCAACTGAAGTGCCTGTAAAAATGCCACAGCAACAACCGTCTTATCGTCACCATCGGTGAAAAGTATTATTGCCATCATTAAAGCAAAAGAGATTACCGCCGCAATAAAACGCAAAAAAATTGCTGTTCCTAAAAGCTTTCCCTCTTTATCACGGTTATTTACAAGCTCGTAAACAATAACACCGTTAAGTCCCAGACCTACAACCGAAACAAAAAAGGACAGATATGAATTAACATAATCAAGTATTCCGATATTCGAAGGGCCTAAAAATCTTGCAGTCAAAACACTGATTATAAAAGATATAACAAGCCTCGTAATCTGTCCCGAAAGAATCCAAGCCGTATTCTTTAAAAAACGGTTTTCTGTCATTTCTTCATTCCTTAAAAAATTTTTCTAAATATAAACTTCTGTATTTTTGAGCCATTACATCAGAAGTATAATTATTAAGCACCTCTGCCCTTATTTTTTCTTTATCGGCAACAAATTTGCCGCTTTTTACAGCAGTGAGTGCTTTTTTAAATTCTTCTTCATCCTCTGCCTTTAAACCGCAAGCATCACTCACAATTTCGGCACAGGCGGTTTTGTTAAAGGCAATAATCGGCAATCCGCAAGCCATAGCCTCAACCGTAACCAAGCCAAAGGTTTCTTCCTTCGAAAAGTTAAGAAAAACATCTGCGCTGTTGTAAAGCCGCACAAGCTCTTCCTTTGTTTTGGTTTTGCCGCAAAAAACAACGTTTTTATATGCAGATTTATCTAAACTCTCCGACACTTCACCAACAACCAAAAATTTTACATCCGAAAACTCCTCTGCCATTTTAAGCAATATATCAAGGTGCTTTCTTTTGTCCCAATAATTAGCCACACTAATCGCGGTAAAGCCTTCTTTTCCGCCTATCTTAATCGGCTTAAAGGTGTCGGCATCAATTCCGTTATGAATAGTTGTAATTTCTTTGTTCTTCAAAAAAGATTTCTTTGCTTCACCGGCAACCCAATTTGAAACACCCACAAAGGTTATGGGCAGTGCTTCTAGACTTTCTTTTTTGTATAGAAATTCTTTAGCCACAGCACATTTTTTACAGTCAATCTCATCGGTACCTTGTGAGCATTCCTTGCAGCCACTTAAAAAACGGTCACAATCAGCTTCGCTGTAAAGATAACATCCCCCTGTAAAAGGCCAGCAGTCATGTAAGGTATACAAAATTTTTCCTTTGTAGCCCTTTAAAAACTCAAAAAGCATTTTATAGTTAAGGGTTTGATGATGAATTGTATGCAGGTGTATTATATCGGGGTTTATTTTTTTTATATACTTAATCAGTCTTTTAGTGGGAAAATAAAGTCCCGCCAAGGATTTGCCAAACAGCTTTCTTAAAGCACGCATCACAAAAAATTCAGGACATGTTATAAACTTGAATGAGTTTTCCCTATTATCACCCACTGCAAAAGCGACAAAGGTTTGGACATCGGGTTCAGCACACTTTAAATACTCATTTATTGTATTAATAATTCCCCCGGTGCTGCCACCGCTGCAAGTAACATTTATATGAAGCAGTCTCATTCCTTTTCCTCCGCCCCGTATCTTGCAAGAATAAACAAGGTAACAACCATTATTCCGTAAGGCAAGGTTCCTATCAAAAAGGCGGATTCCGCAGCGGAGTGCAGGAGCAGTCCCAAAAGTGAGCATATAGCCACATACGAAACCCGGTTTGTATTTTTCATAAACGGCACCAAATTTTTAACCCAAATACCGCCGTAAATAATCAGACCTAAAATTCCGCACGAAAGCAAAATACTCAATGCCGCATTATGATAATTCGCAAACATTCCTACAGAAGCGTCACCGAAAATCCAGGTGAAAAGATTTTCAAATTCATTAAGACCTTCTATAAAAATATCCTCTCTACCGCTGTAAATGGTTTTACCCAGTATCTCAACATCCTCTAAAAATCCTATACTCTTGCAATACGGCAATACAAACAAATACACAATCGGTATAGCCATAAACAAATAAAGGAAAACCCTCGGAATGCTTTTGATTTTAATGCAGCTAATAACGGTAACGACTACTGTGCAGAAGAACGCTGTACGTGAATTTGTTTGATATATTAAATAGAACAGCATTACCTGAAAGATTATTGCTATTATCCGGTTGTAGGTTTTTGCATTAAATGCAATAATATTTATAATTGCAGAATACATAAGTATCATAGCCGTTGCATTGGGGTTATCAAAGCCTAATGTGAGAGCTTCCCCAAATACATAGGCGTTTTCAAAATACAAATCGTAAGCAAAGGGCATTTTGCTGTAAATAATGAATATGACACAAATAATAACATTTAAAAAAGATAAAAATTTTAAAAACCTTTCAGAAGCTTTGATATTTGATTGTGCCTCTAAAAGGCAAATCAGAGCCAAAAATGTGCTTCCGCTTTGAAAAAAGACATTTATTTCAATATCTTGCGATGAAAAAATAACAGCATGTATAACTACTGCCGCTAAAGCCAGTGAAGGCTTTAGTTGATTTGTGGCAATAAAAAACGCAAACACATAAAGAACATCTATAATACTGAATAATATTAAAGCCCAGCCAACCCAAACCTCAAATGCACCAAACGGAATTGGGGATACAACTAAAAATATGCACATAAGTACATATTGGCATTTAAACAGAAGCTCAAGTCTGCTGTCATATTCAGTTTTAAGCATCAAACTTGTACCTTCCATCAAAATCTTATCCAATCAAATTCTTAATATTTTCAGCGTATCCTTTATAATCAAAGCAGTTTTCGGCCACCGCACGTGCATTAAGGCAAAGCGCCGCCTTCTCCCCTACAGAAATTTCGATTGCCTTTTTCACTGCAACCGCCAATGCTTCTGCAGAACATTCATCAACCAAGAGACAGTTTTGGACATCAGACAAATACATACCCAAATCGGAGGTAATATTTGTTATTACAGGAGTCGCCGAAGCGAGGCTTTCAACCACCTTTGTCGGAAACCCTGCTTTTGCATAACGCAAAGCCTCGGGTCTTAAAAGAACAGTAAAATCTGCCTTGGAAAGTTCCCTCAAAACCTCTGCCCTGCTGACTCTTCCAAGACATTTTAAGGAATCCCCCAGCTTTAAGACACTTGCTTTTGGGACTCCATAAAGGTCAACAAAGCTTTGCTTTGTAATGCCTGCAAACCTCAATTCGCAAGCTTTAAGCTCTTCATGAGACAAAAGCGCAAAGCCGTTAACAATCTCTGCTACAGAGTCCTTTTTTCCGGGTGAGCCGGCATATAAAAACACAGTTCTTTTGGGGTCTGTATTTTTATTATAGGGAATATTGTCAACATCCATAATAACAGGGATTCTCACAGTATTGATTCCGCGATTTTTAAAATAATCTTCAAAATACGAAGAAATCGAAATCACCGAAACTGTTTTGTCCAACATTTTTGTGTTTAGTAAATTATTGGCTATATAGTGGGGATTAAGCTTGCCCAATGTGAATTCCTCGGGAGAATACCATTCAACACTGTCGTGCAGTAGCTTGATGCTGTGCTTTTTTGCATATTTTTTCAAAAAAGCTATAACACCAAGGCTTACATTTCCAAACTGTATAACCTCAAATTCATCGTTGCTTGCTAAAAAATTCCTTAGTCTTTTCTTATACTCAAGACGGTTTCTTACCTTGGTTAAAAAACGGTCACTTTTGTTGCGGAAAGAAATATGCGAAATCCCGTCTACCGTTACAGGCTTAAAGGAGGTACACTCCCCCAAGGATAAAACCGTAACATCATATCCAAGCATTTTGAAAATTTTAGCAAATGAATGCTGTCTTACCGCACCTGCATCACCGTCAGGGTATCTGTAGCAGGTAACAATTAACGCCTTTTTCACAATTTCTCCCCTTATTTACCATTAAGAGTCACTCATTTATCGGTTTTAAACTGAACCTTTTCCCAAATTTCATTATACATATCATAGATATTGGCAATTTGGTATTGCTCTTTAACCCGCTTATATGCGTTTTGAGCCATCCTTTCGGCAGCTTGACGGTCCCCAATCACCTGCCGCAACGCGTTTTCAAGTGCTTTTGCAGATTCCTTTTCTATAACAATTCCGCAGTCCCCACAGAGCATTTCGGGAATTGCACCAACATTAGTAGCAATTATGGTTTTCTTATAAGCCATAGCTTCGATTACAACATTTGGAAAGCCCTCTGTATAGCTTGGAAGAACAAAAATCTCTGACTCCGAAAGCGCTTTCATAGCATCGTTATGACTCATTTCGCCCTTGAAAACTATGTTTTCAACTCGTTTTAGGCTTTTAAGCCTTTCTAAATACCTATTGTCGGCAGGGCCGATTATAGCAAGCTCATAGTCGCCAAACTCTTTGCCCAAGGTGTTCCAAGCCTCAATCAGCTCCTCAACGCCCTTTTCTTTAACGACCCAGCCCAAAAAGACCACCTGTTTTTTTGCTTCACAATCGGCTTTGGGCAAGCTCTCCAAATCAATAGGGTTGGGTGTCAAAAACACTTTATTTGTGCTTAAATACTTCTCTACTGCGGTATAGGTTTTCTTATCAATCGCAATAACGGCAGTTGCCATTTTCAAAGCCTTTAAAAGCAGCCACCTGCCAAACGACTTTTTTTCTATAATATCGGGAACTCTGCCAAAATGAATGTGATATACCGTAGGCAAATTAAAGCTTGCCGCTATACGCATCAAAAGAATATCTCTTATAACGGCAAGCGAGCCGCTTGTGGTGATGTGTATAACATCCGGACGGCTATTTTTAATGGTTCTGCGAAGCGCTTTACCAAGCCTTAACATCTCAAATCCGCTCACCACAATTCTGTCAAAAAGACTTCGCCCCTCGGTCGAGCGTTTTGCGGGGGAGGTGTTTAATGCTGTAATCTCAACATTTTGATTTTTAGCATAATTAAGCACCGTTTGTGACCAATTTGTTATTCCGCCATAGGGCGGCGGCAATGGCGCTACAAGTAAAACCTTCATTACCCACCTCGTATATGTTTTTTGCTGTAAACAAAGCGCAATTTTTACAAGTATACTTATATTAAATTTTATCACAACCGCCCTTTAATGTCAATATTTATACCCTCTTTAAAACGGCACTTTTATTTTAATTTTAAATGGCCTTTTTCTATTGGTCAACACCATTCCTCCGTCAGCTTTAATGCCTTTTAGTTAGATATTAATAAGTCACGTTATGCCAATGTCCACCCTTTCTGTGTAGCAACTGCTTTTTCCGAATCGGTTAATTTTGCAAGGTTGGTTGTGCCAAGCGTTAACGTGTATGTGGTGGTTGTGCCGGCATAATCCTTTAAACAATTAATTATGCTCATAATGCTATCATGCGAGAGTAGAGGTGACTCTTCGAAAGAAATATCCGTAGCAATAGTTCCTTCAAAAATCACGTTTTCAAGAGCCGAACAGCCACCAAATGTACGAGCAAAGTTACTACCTGTCACCTTTTCTGAAACAATTATTTTATCAATGCTTACAAGCGATGAGCAGTTTGCAAACGTATTTTGAAAATTTATACATTTAGCACAATTAAGTTCGGGCAAATGCGTTACTGTTGAACCGGCAAAGCAGTAATACAGACTTGTTGTTCTTGAAAAGTCAAGTTTTACACCTTGCCCTTCAAGAATTGATTTCATATCTGTAACCGAGCATTGCTGAAACATATATTGACCGTCTTGGAACGGTATAATGTCATATTTAGGCTTGAAGTTATAGTCATTCCAATAGGAACGATGAAACGCATAACGGTAATAACCCCGATTACCGTTATCTTGGTAAGTGTCCCAAAATCTGTCATATTCGGCTTGCTTACCTGCCTTTACCCCCTCATTGTATGCTGTTTCGGTGTCACCGCCATCACTTTTGCCTTTTTCATAAACTTCACTTATTTTACTTGTAAAGTCCCCGGCATTGATTTTGTCGGCTGTGCCTAACACGTTACGGAAAGTATTGGCAAGGGTACTTAAATATTCTTTTAACATTAGTAATCACCCTCCAAAGCTTCACCGATGGCGGTTGATATTGTTGTGTTGACAAAATCCTTTGTTGCATACCCCGACAAATCAACTGCGGTAGAACCTATAAGCTCTGGTGCTTTTACTTTATACGTAACAACCGTGGTA
>JAZQKT010000031.1:0-16529 GCA_045542295.1 Acutalibacteraceae bacterium | reverse complement strand
ATTGTAAAACGCGATATTGTAAGAATTATAACCCCCGGCACTGTTATTGAGGATTCAATGCTTGAAGAGGGTAAAAACAATTATCTTGCGGCAATAAGCTTTGATAAGCAAAGCTACGGACTTTGCTTTACCGATGCTTCAACCGGTGAATGTCATGCTACGGGTATTTCGCTTGACAATGCGGAAAATAAAATTATAAATGAAATTTCCCGTTTCAGACCACAGGAGCTTCTCATTGATAAAGGGCTTCTGAAACGGCTTTCATCCCTGCAAAGCTTTATTGAGACAAGCTTTAACGGTATAGTTACCGAAAGGGAAGAAAAAAGCTTTGATACCAAAAACACCGAGCACCGTATATTATCCCATTTTTCGGTCGTAAGTACAGAAAATTTGGGTGTTGAAAGCGGTAGTGCTATGTCAGCCGCTTTAGGAGCAGTGCTTGAATACCTTTACGAAACAGGTGTTACGGGCAATATCTCTGTAAATAAGGTTACGGTATACAGTGATAATCAGTATATGCGTCTTGATATTACTGCCGTAAGAAATCTTGAAATTATCGAAACAATGCGAACAAAATCCAAAAAAGGTTCGCTTTTGTGGGTACTTGATAAAACCAAAACCGCAATGGGTAAGAGATTGCTCAGAAGCTGGCTTTTAAAGCCTTTACTTAATATAACTCAAATTAATGGCAGGCAGAATGCGGTTGAAGAGCTTTGTTCGGATACAATTCTCCGCGGTGAGCTTACCGAGTATTTAAACGGAATACGTGATATTGAGCGTATTATGACCAAAATCGTTTACGGTACCGCAAGTGCAAGAGACCTTAATTCTATCGCCGATACGGCAGGAAAATTCCCACCGATAAAACAGCTTTTAGCCTCTTCAAATTGCAAAATGCTAAAAGAAATTTACAATTCGATAGATTTGCTTGAGGATATTAAAGAAATAATTGACAGCGCTATTGAGGATAATCCGCCGATAACTGTTAGAGAGGGCGGTATGATCAAAAAGGGCTATAATGCCGAGCTTGATCTGCTTCGCGGTGATATGACCGACGGTACAAATTTTCTTATGGATATTGAAACCCGTGAGAAAGAGCGTACAGGAATTAAAACCCTTAAGGTAAAATTCAATAAGGTTTTCGGTTATTATATTGAGGTTACAAATTCTTTTCTTGACCAGGTGCCTGAAGATTATATAAGAAAACAAACCTTAACAGGTGCAGAACGCTTTATAACCGAGGAGCTTAAAGAGCTTGAAAAGCGTATGCTTTCTGCTAAAGACCGTTCTGTTCAGCTTGAGTATGAACTTTTTGACGAAATTCGAAAAAAGGCCGCAAAGGAGCTTGTGCGTTTTCAGCAAACTGCATCTGCTATTGCAACACTTGATGTGCTTTGTTCGCTGGCTACTGTTTCTGCGGATAACCATTATTGCAGACCGCTTGTTAACAATAGCGGTGTGATTCATGTTAAATCCGGCAGACATCCTGTTGTTGAACAGGTTATTAAGACCCCGTTTGTGGCTAATGATACTTACCTTAATATGCAGGATGATCGATGTGCTATTATCACAGGTCCAAATATGGCAGGTAAGTCTACATATATGCGTCAGGTTGCTATTATAACTCTGCTTTCACAAATCGGTTGTTTTGTTCCTGCTGAATCTGCGGAAATCGGTATTGTTGATGCAATATTTACACGTGTTGGTGCGTCGGATGATTTGGCATCGGGTCAGTCAACCTTTATGGTTGAAATGAGTGAGGTTGCAGATATTCTCAAAAATGCAACCAAGAACAGTCTTTTGATTTTGGATGAAATAGGCAGAGGTACATCCACTTTTGACGGTATGTCAATTGCACGTGCTGTGCTTGAATATGTTGCGGATAAAAAGAAGCTTGGTGCAAAGGCACTTTTTGCGACACATTATCACGAGCTTACTGAAATGGAAAATGAGCTTGGCGGAGTTAAAAACTATAATATTGCCGTTAAAAAGAGGGGAGACGATATCACCTTCTTGCGTCGTATCGTTCGTGGCGGTGCTGACGGAAGCTACGGCATTGAGGTTGCAAAATTAAGCGGTATCCCAAATTCCGTAACCGAAAGAGCAAAGCAAATTCTTAAAAAGACCGAGGAGGAAGGGGTTGTGACCTATAAAACAACCGTTTCTCCCGATATGCAGTTGCCCCTTGAAATGCAGGGTGCCACTGAAATACTAAAAGAGCTTCAAATGGTTGACGTCAATACCTTGACACCTATTGAGGCAATGCAGATACTTTTTGATATTTGCAATAAGGCAAAATCGATTTAAACTTACTAATATGAAAGAAGGTGTAAAAATGCCAAAAATTAATTTACTGCCCAAAAACGTAGCAGAGCTTATAGCCGCAGGTGAGGTGGTTGAAAGACCTGCCTCTGTAATTAAAGAATTGGTTGAAAACTCTATTGATGCCGGCGCTACTGTTATAACGGTTGAAATTCAACGCGGCGGTATCACATACATACGTGTTACTGACAACGGTTCGGGTATTGAGCATACCGATGTCCCTACGGCATTTTTACGCCATGCAACCAGCAAAATTAAGGTTAGCAATGACCTTGATTCAATTGCTACCTTGGGCTTTAGAGGTGAAGCTTTGGCGGCGGTTTCTTCTGTTGCAAGGGTTGAAATGCTGACTAAGGTTGAAGATACCGATTTCGGCACACACTACTGCATTGAAGGCGGAGAAGAAGTATGCTATGAAGAAATTGGTTGCCCTAAAGGTACAACAATTATTATTAGAGACATTTTTTATAATACGCCTGCAAGAATGAAATTCCTTAAAAAGGATGTTTCCGAAGCTAACGCTTGTGCGGCTGTTATTGATAGAATTGCCCTTTCACATCCGGGGGTTTCGTTTAAATTCTTGCGTGACGGTAAGCAGAGCCTTTCAACAACGGGTGACGGCAGTGTTAAGGGTGTTGTATACAGCGTTTTGGGAAGGGAATTTTCAAGCTCACTTATTGAGGTTGAGAGCGAAAGCAGAGGTATTACCGTTAGCGGTCTTACCTGCAAGCCTGTTACCTGCAAGCCTACCAGAAACAGTCAATTTACCTTTTTGAACGGCAGACTTGTACGTTCGGGAACGGTGGTTGCGGCGGTGGAGCAAGCTTATAAAAACAGTGCGATGGTGGGTAAATTCCCCGGCTTTGTACTTTATTTGACGGTGCCCTTTGATACGGTTGACGTTAACGTTCATCCTGCCAAAACAGAGGTAAGATTTTCTGATGAGAGGGTTATCTTTGATGCGGTCTATGCCGCTGTAAAAAATGCCTTATCCCGCGGGGACACAAGACCCGAAATTAAACTTAAATCTCCTAATTTCAATCCGTTTGAGCATATTTCTGCAAAGGAGTATAAACAGCAGGCAATAGCTACCGAAAAAACTGTTGCAGAAAAAGTGTATAATGAAGATTTAAGTTTTCTTTATAAAAAAACAACTCACACACAGAACAGTTTTTTTAATACATTTCATACTGACAGTAAGCCACAGTTTTTTTCTAAAATATCCTTCGTTGGAACTAACGGTGAAAAGACCGAGCCAATGACAAAGGAAGAATTTAAAGAGACGGTTAAAGAAACAGAAATTTCATCAATGGAGACAGCTATACCTGTTACTAAAAAAGCTGAAGCTCCGGTTGATATTGAGGGCTCTAATGAGGAGCCGGAACCTGTTGTGTTAATAGGTGAAGCTTTTTCAACCTATATAATTGCCCAAATGGGTGAGAGCATTTTTTTAATCGATAAGCACGCAGCACACGAAAGAATACTCTTTAACGAACTGCGCAAAAACCATAAAACCGAGGTTCAACAGCTTTTAACACCGGCAACCGCTGTCCTTACAGCAGAGGAATATGATGCTGTGACCTCTAATACCGATTTGTTGCTTTCTGCAGGCTTTGAGGTTGAGGATTTAGGAAATTCCGCAGTAGCTGTGCGAGCAATTCCTTCCTTTTTAACCGATGAAGATATTTCTTCGCTGATGTCAGAGCTGGCATCAAGTCTTATTAAATCGGGTAAAGTTTCTCTTGAACGTGAGGATGACCTTTTTCATACAGTTGCTTGCAAGGCGGCTATAAAGGCAGGTATGCATACATCTGGGGCAGAAATGGAACAGCTTGCAAAAAAGGTTTTATATTCAAAGGAAATAATGTATTGTCCTCATGGCAGACCGGTTGCCTATGAGATTAAAAAACGCGCTCTCGAAAAGCAGTTTGGCAGGATACAGTAATGATTAAAACAGTATTTATTGTAGGTCCTACTGCTTCGGGAAAAACTTCGCTCAGCATTGAAATTGCAAAGCACTTCGGCGGTGAAATAATTTCTGCCGATTCTATGCAGATTTATAAGGGAATTCATATTGCTTCTGCCGCTCCTGACGAGGATGAAAAATGCGGAGTACCGCACCATCTTCTTGAATTTTTAGACCTAAATCAAGAATATTCGGTTGCGGATTATGTTTTAAAGGCGAGGGAGTCGATTATTGATATTTCCACGCGAAAAAAACTACCAATTGTTGTTGGCGGAACAGGGCTTTATATCTCTTCCTTGATTGACAATACGGAATTTTTAAAGCAAGAGACTGATTTTGAGTTAAGAAATAGGCTCGAATTGCAGTTTGATGCTTGTGGCGGAGAAAAAATGCTTGAGGAACTGGCAAAAATTGATAAAGTCTCTGCCGAGCGGCTCCATCCTAACAACAGACGGCGGATTATTCGTGCCTTTGAGGTTTATATGCTTACGGGCAAGACCATAACCGAGCAAAATGAGCTTTCTCATTTAAATGAAAGCTTTATTGAACCTTTGGTTATAGGAATTACTTATCGTGACCGTGCAAAGCTATATGAGCGTATAAACAAACGAGTTGATATTATGCTTGATAACGGTCTTTTAGAGGAAGCACGACGGACCTTTGATGACTCTAATGGTAAGGGTGCATTTCAAGCAATAGGCCATAAGGAGCTGTACGGTTATTTTAAGGGTGAAATTTCCCTTGAGGAAGCCGCCGAGCATTTGAAACAACAAACAAGAAGATACGCTAAACGTCAGCTCACGTGGTTCAGGCGTGACTGTAAAATTAATTGGCTTTATCCTGATGAATGTGATTCAACAGGACAAGCATTATCATTAGTTCAAGAATTTATAAAGGAGTAAACTGTGTGAAAATTTCATCTGTGTTTAAATTTTCGGTTATATTGTTAGTTGCGGTTTTTATAGGACATCAAATAATATCCGGCTTTTATAATCCCGTAAAAACCGAAACAGCAGTTTACTATACGGCGGTTGATGATTTTAATATAACCGGACTCATTATCAGAAATGAAACACTTGTTGATTCTGATATTAGCGGTGTAAATCATTTTATTATTGAGGATGGTAATCGCGTTTCTAAAGACGGAATTATTGCGAATGTTTATGATAGTGAATCGGCATCAATAACGGTGACAAATATTGATAATGTCAAGCAAAAAATTGCTGATATTGAAGATATTTTAAGCTACAATGATGTTGAAGCCGCAAATCTTGACCTAATTAATGCACGTGTTGAGGATAAGGTAAACGAGTTGATTTTATCAACATCTACCGGGGAATACAGTACAGTTACCGAGAGTGCCGATGCCTTGCTTTCTGCAATAAATCGAAAGCAAGCGGCTATTGGTGTTGATAGCAATTTGGAGGGTAGGCTTGAAAATTTAAAGAATGAGCTTTCTGCACTTTCGGCTACGCTTCCAAAGGTCAAGGGTCAGATTAAAGCTTCACAATCGGGATATTTTGTTTCTAAAACTGATGGATATGAGAGCGTTTTTACCTGTGAAAATTTAGATGCCATAACTCCTGAATATTTAGCAAAAGCGTCTGTAAAGGGTCAAGGCTCAAATGTTATAGGAAAGATAGTTTCGGACTATGAATGGTATATTGCGGCTGAGGTTTCAATTAATGAGTCATTAAATTATAAAGAGGGAGAAGAGCTCACCATTGTCACCTCCGTTAAATCCTCGCCGGAGCTTCCCGTAAAGGTAAAAAAAATCAACTCTTCAAAGGATAGCACAAAAGCGGTAATTCTGTTTGCTTGTAATCAAATGAACAGCGAGCTGGCTGCTATGAGAAGCGGTCCCATGTCTGTAATTAAGGCAGAGTACAGCGGTCTTAAAATATCGCGTAAGGCATTGCGTGTTGTTGACGGTGTAAAGGGTGTTTACGTTTTAAGCGGAATGCAGGTAAAATTTGTTCCGATTGAAATTGTTTTTTCTACGGAATCCTATATTATCTGTAAAAAAGAGAATGAAAACGGCAATTTTTTAAAGCTGTATGATAATGTTGTCGTGAAAGGAAAAAATCTGTATGATGGAAAAATTGTCAGCTAAAGAATTTGATGAGAATTATAGACTGATAACCGAAAAAATCTGCACTGCTGCTAAAAGTAAAAATCGCAATGCAGAGGATATAATTCTGCTTGCTGCAACCAAAACGGTTGATATAGATACAATTAACTATGCAATAAAAAAGGGTATCCGTTATATCGGCGAAAACAAGGTGCAGGAGCTTTTGAGCAAGGATGACGGTGTAATTGCGGCACACAGACATTTTATAGGTCATCTGCAAACTAATAAGGTTAAAGATGTAATAGAACGTGTTGAAATGATCGAATCGGTAGATTCGCTAAAGCTTGCCGGGGAGATTTCAAAGCAGGCTGTAAAACATGAGAAGATAATTGATATATTGATTGAAATTAATATCGGCGGCGAAGAATCAAAGTGGGGCTTTTCACCCACTGAAGCCGAGGATGTCATAAAAGAAATTGCCAAGTTTCCTAACATTAGAATCAAAGGTCTTATGGCTATTCCGCCTGTTTGTGAAAATTGTGAGCAAAACCGCAAATATTTTAAACAAATGTACAAACTATTTATTGACATAAAGAGTAAAAAAATAGATAATAGTAGTATGGATATACTTTCAATGGGAATGTCAGATGATTTTGAAATTGCCATTGAAGAGGGTGCAAATCTTATCCGTTTGGGCACAGCCCTTTTCGGAAGACGTATTTATTAATTTTTAAATAATTTAAAGGAGTATATAAAATGGGACTATTCGACAGCATTAAAAACATTCTTTCAATTCCTCCGGAGGATGAGTATGATGAGGATATTGAAGAAGTAGCAGAAAAGGATGAAGCCAAAAAGAAAACAGTACAGCAGGAGGCTGTTCGCCGTACTGAACCCAGCGCACGTATTCTTGGCGGCGGTAAAGCAAAAACGGTTAATATTAATGCGGCACAAATGCAGGTTGTACTTGTAAAGCCTGAAAGATATGAGGATGTTACAACTATTGCCGACCACCTTAATGACAGTAAAACTGTTGTTTTAAATCTTGAATCTGCTGACAGAGATCTTTCAAGAAGAATCGTTGACTTTTTAAGCGGAGCTACATACGCAAATCACGGAAATATGCGTAAGGTTTCAAAGGGCACTTTCCTTATTGTACCTCACGGTGTTGATATGATGGGCGAGCTTATGCTTGACGATTATGACGAAGGCAAGATGTATTTTTAATGGAAGGTGAGCTTTTTGTTGCACGTATCGGTGATACTGCCGATATATGTAAGAAAACCTCAAAACCAAAGTTTCTCGGCTTTCTTTCTGCAGAGCAGGCTGTTTTGGCAACACAAATTGTTTCAAAATTTGATGTTGATTTTAAGCTTTTTGGCGGTTACCTTGATGCCGAAAGGCTGATTTTGGGTTGCTTCCCCGATTGGATGGAGGAGCGTGAATTTCCTATTTGCGCCATTACCTTTAATTTTCGTAAAGCGGACAAGTTGCAACATAAGGACTTTTTGGGTAGCCTTATGGCACTTGGTATAAAACGTGAAACCGTTGGCGATATTCTCATTGAGGACGGCAGAGCGGTTGCCTTTGTTGTTGATGAAATTGCCGACTATGCTATAAGGGAAATTACAAAAATCGGCAGAACAGGTGTTACGCTTGAAAAAGGTTTCAATGAACCCCTGCCGCAAAAAAGCACACTCAAATGTTTTACCGAAACGGTAGCTTCTTTAAGGCTTGATTGTGTTGTTTCTGCTGTTGCAAAAATATCGCGCACGGCGGCTGTCCAAAAAATTAACGATGGGTTGGTTGCCGTTAATTCCGTAACGGCCGAAAAACATACAAAGCTTATAGCTGACGGTGATATTTTAACCGTTAGGGGTAGCGGAAGGTTTGTTATCGAAGCTACTTCTGACCGTACACGGAAGGATAGAACAATACTCAAATACAAAAAATATGTTTAAGGAGTGTTTTGTATGATTAGCGCTAATGAGGTTAAAAATATAAAATTCAGCCGTTCTATGAGCGGTTATAAGCAAGAAGAGGTTGACATTTTTCTTGATAAGATTGAAGCTGACCTTGCACAGTATGAGCGTTTGTTTACAGAAATTCAAGATAAAAATGAAGCTCTTAATAAGGAAATTGAAACCTTGAAGGCATCGCAGAATAGTATTCAAAGTGTGCTTTTGAGCGCACAGCAGTTGGCTGACAGCATTGTTGCCGAGGCAAAAGAAAAGAGCGAAGAGATTATTCGCAATGCTGAAACTAATATTTCGGTTATAACTACACGTGAAAAAGAGCTTTCTGCAACTTTTGAAATGAAAGCAAAGGAACGCAAGACCGAGCTTGAAAAAGAGCTTAATGAAATGGTTGCTACTGCCAAGTTTAAGGCTGACAGTATTACCGCTGCGGCAGAGGATTCGGTTGCAAGGCAACAAGCATTGTTTGATAAGCTCACAATTGAAATTGCAAACTTTAAAGCTGCAATTTCTGCAAAGTATAAAGAGCATCTTGAACTTTTAACCACAATACCTGACACCGTACCCGAAGATCCAAAGAGGATTGCCGCCGCAGTTTCTGCTGAAGTAGACAAGACTCCTTTACCTAAAAGCTATATTAAAAGCGAGGTAGGTATAGAAGAGCTTGCCTCTGCAACGGTTGACACAGGAAACGGATTTTCTATTAAAGAGGATTTGCCGCCTTTGGATGAAGAGGCTGACGAGGATTAATTCTTTGGAGGAATATTTTGGCTATTTGTGCTGTTATAACTGCGGTTTTGTTGCTTGGTGTTGACCAGCTTACAAAGTATTATATTGTTACACATTTTACTCTTTTTGAGTCAACTGACTTTATTAAGGGATTAATTAGAATTGTTTACATCCATAATGAGGGTGCTGCTTGGGGTGTGCTTAGCGGCAAAACCTGGATTTTGATTGTATTCACTGCCGCGGCAATGTTTTTTTGCGGTTATTATTTTTGGAAATATGCTAAAAACAATAAGCTTGTTACTTGGGCAATTGCGCTTGTGATTTCCGGCGGTGTTGGAAATCTTATTGATCGAGTATTCCGTAACGGCAAAGTAGTTGACTTTTTACAGTTTGACTTTTGGCAGGAGTTTCCTGTATTTAACATAGCCGATTGTGCGATAGTTGTGGGTGTTGCGTTGCTGATTTTGTATTTCATAATTGATACTGTTAAAGAAAGTAAAGCCCGCAAACAGG
Source organism: Acutalibacteraceae bacterium (assembly GCA_045542295.1). Classification (GTDB taxonomy): domain Bacteria; phylum Bacillota; class Clostridia; order Oscillospirales; family Acutalibacteraceae; genus UBA737. The sequence continues at coordinate 6,952 of JAZQKT010000031.1, read as the reverse complement.
GAAAGCAGGACGAAAATGCAAAAATTTGAGTTACCCTTTTGTGACGAATACGGCAAAAGACTCGATCAGTTTGTGGCGGCTGTTGCCGATGTTTCACGTTCAAGAGCGGCACAGCTTATTGAGGAAGGTTTTGTTTTAATTAACGCACAAAACGTTTCAAAAAACACCAAGCCTAAAACAGGTGTTCCTGTTTTGATTGAGATTCCCGAGCCGGTTGAATATAATATTATTCCGCAAAATATCCCGCTTGAAATTGTGTTTGAGGATGACGATTTACTCGTTGTAAACAAGCCTAAAGGTATGGTTGTTCATCCTGCGGCAGGTAATTATGACGGTACACTTGTTAACGCACTTATGTATCACTGCGGTGATTCACTTTCGGGAATTAACGGGATTATGCGTCCGGGTATCGTTCACAGAATTGATAAAAACACAAGTGGACTTTTAATGGTTGCGAAAAATGATTTTGCACATAATCATTTAGCCAAACAAATTAAAGAGCATTCCTTCACACGAGAGTATGAGGCGATTGTTTACGGCCGCCTTAAGGAGCAAAGCGGTACTATTAATGCTCCGATTGACCGCCACCCAACAAAGCGAAAGCAAATGGCAGTAGTTGAGGGCGGTAGGGAAGCGATTACTCATTATGAGGTTTTGGAAGAGTTAAACGGCTTTTCACATTTGAGATTACGCCTTGAAACAGGAAGAACTCATCAAATAAGGGTTCACTTGTCATATTTAGGTCACGCAGTAGCGGGTGATGAGGTATACGGACCTAAAAAGGTCATAACCGAGCTTGAAGGTCAGTGCTTACATGCCAAGAAAATCGGTTTTATTCATCCAAAAACTCAAGAATATATGGAATTTGATTCCGAGCTCCCCGATTATTTTAAAAAGTTTTTAAGAGGTAAAAGAAATGGGAATTTTTGACGGGTGCCTTCTTGCCTGCGATATTGACGGCACACTGATGATTAACGGATATATCAATCCGAAGAATGTTGAGAAAATAGAATATTTTATGAGCGAAGGCGGTAAGTTTTCTATCTCAACAGGCAGGTCGGTTTGTGCTATAAGCGATGTGTTAAGTCAACTTAAACGTATTTCTCCTTCTATAGTGGCAAACGGCTGTATGATTTATGATTACAGTGAAAATAAAATTTTGTATGAAAATGTTCTGCCCGAAACCGATTATCATCTTGTAGGAAAGATTATTGATTCGGGAATAAATGTTGGCATAGAAGTGCATTGCGGAGCGGACGCCTATACTGTAAACCGCACAGAGCTTGTCACCGAGCATCAGGTGTATGAAAAATTTGAAGCGTCTGATATTGATTATAATGATTTAACAGAATATAAATGGCATAAGGTTATTTGCATGTTGGATAGCGCAGAGGAGAGAACCAAACTCAAAGAGCGAATGCTCAAAGAAAAATCGGATTGTGATTTTTTGGAGACATGCGCTGTAATCGGCGGTGAATTTCGAAATTATTTTGAATTGGTGCCAAAAGGTGTTTCAAAGGCTTCGGCTCTTGTAGAGCTTTGTCGGCTTATGAATATAAAAAAAGGCGGCTTATTTGCCGCAGGTGATTATTATAATGATATCGCAATGCTGAAGCTTGCCGATGTCAGTGCCGTTCCTTGTGATTCTCCTGAGGAAATTAAGGAATTAGCGCAGTATATAACCTGCAAATGTGACGATGGTGCAGTTGCAGATTTTATAGATTACTTAACAAATAAATATAATGCGTAAGCATTTTATGAAAGGATGAATTTAATGGACGTTGCAGTTAAAAAAGAATTGCAAAAAACTGCCTGTAAGGTAAGAATGGGCATTATTGAGGGGGTTCATGCCGCAAAATCGGGTCATCCCGGCGGTTCACTTTCTTGTACAGAGATTTTAACATATCTCTATTTCAAGCAGATGAATATTGACCCTAAGAATCCTAAAATGGAGGGTAGAGACCGCTTTGTGCTTTCAAAAGGACATGCTGCTCCTGCTCTTTACGCTGTACTTGCACAGAGAGGATTTTTTGATGAATCATTACTCCTTAATTTGCGTCAGATAGGTTGCATTTTGCAGGGCCACCCTGATATGAAGCATATCCCGGGTGTTGATATGTCTACAGGTTCTTTAGGTCAAGGAATCTCTGCCGCAGTTGGTATGGCACTCTCTGCAAAGCATTTTGGCAACGATTATAAAGTTTACACTGTTTTAGGCGACGGTGAAATTGAAGAAGGACAGGTTTGGGAGGCTGCAATGTTTGCCGCAAATAAGGGACTATCAAATCTTACCGCTTTTGTTGATTATAATAATTTGCAAATTGACGGTACTATTGAAGAGGTTAACTCTGCAATGCCTATTGACAAAAAGTTTGAAGCATTCAATTGGCATACAATAGTGTTAGAAGACGGCAACGATTTTGACCAAATTGAGACCGCTTTGCAAGAGGCTGAAGCTGTAGATAAGCCTGTTGCAATTATTGCAAAAACCGTTAAGGGTAAGGGCGTTTCCTATATGGAAAATGCTGTTGGCTGGCACGGCTCTGCACCTAATGATGAGTTATACGAACAGGCTATGACAGAGCTTAAGGCTCAATTAGCCGAGCTTCAGTAATAGGAGGAATAAAGAGTTATGTCAGATGTAAAAATGGTTGCTACCAGAGCAGGCTTTGGTGCCGCTCTTACAGAGCTTGGTGCTGTTAGAGATGATTTTGTTGTGTTGGATGCTGACCTTGCAGCAGCTACACAAACAGGTATGTTTAAAAAGGCTTTCCCCGAAAGATTTTATGATTGCGGTATAGCAGAGCAGAATATGATGGGTATTGCCGCAGGTATTGCCGCTACAGGTAAAAAGGTTGTTTGCAGTTCTTTTGCTATGTTTGCGGCAGGACGTGCTTATGAGCAGGTTAGAAATTCTATCGGTTACCCACATCTTAATGTTGTTATTGGTGCTACTCACGCAGGTATTTCTGTCGGTGAGGACGGTGCAACTCACCAATGCTGTGAGGATATTGCTTTAATGCGTACCATTCCCGGTATGACTATTATCAACCCTGCTGATGAAACAGAAGCAAAGCTTGCCGTTGCTGCGGCTCTTGACCACGACGGTCCTGTTTATATGAGATTCGGACGTCTTGCTGTGCCTGTAGTTTTTGGTGACGATTATAAGTTTGAAATCGGCAAGGGCGTAGAGCTTAAAGAGGGTAGTGACGTTACAATTATTGCTACCGGTCTTATGGTTAATGAGGCTATGCAGGCTTATGACCTTTTAAAGGCAGAGGGTATCAGTGCCAGAATTATTAATATTCACACTATTAAGCCCTTGGACAAGGATATTGTTATTAAAGCCGCAAAGGAAACCGGCGCTATTGTTACTGCTGAAGAGCATTCGGTTATCGGTGGTCTTGGAAGCGCAGTGAGTGAAGTATTGGCAGAGGAATATCCTGTTCCTGTAGTTAAATTAGGTGTGTATGACACCTTTGGTCACTCCGGTCCTGCACCCAAGCTTCTTGATGAGTTTGGCTTGCGTGCAACCGACATTGTTGAAAAAGCTAAAAAAGCAATTGCAATGAAAAAGTAAATCCATCCATATAAAAAACACGCTGTTCAACAGCGTGTTTTTTGTTTACATATTTATAATTGTTGCATTTAGCAGTTCGGCTTCAAGCAGAGAATGCGTCACAAGGATTATCGGTCTTTCGCCTGTAATTTTCAAAATATGCTCTGCAGATGATTTCAGATTTTCATTATCAAGCCCTGTGAATGGCTCATCAAGTATTAAATAATCAAAGTCAGCACTTAAAGCTCTTGCAATAGCGACACGACGCTTCATACCACCCGACAGGTCATTGGGATAGCTGTTTGCAACATCTGCAATTCCTAAAGCTTTTAGGTTAGAAACGGCAGTTTCCTCATCAGAAAACAGTGTGATATTTTCTAAAACTGTCTTAAAAGGTATGAGACGGTTTTCTTGAAATACAACCGAAGGCTTACCCTCACAAAGCAGTTCGCCCTTTTGTGGTTTTTCAAGACCTAAAATTAAGCGCAGAAGCGTGGTTTTACCGCAACCGCTTTCTCCGAAAAGACATATATTTTGCTTTTTTTGAACTGTTAAGCTAAAGTTTTTCAAAATGCTTTTTTTGCCGTAGGAAAAGCTTATGTTATTTATATTTATCATACTTGCTTTCCCTCCATATAAGCTTAATTATATTTTCCATAATAAGGCTTAAAATAATTATGGTTAGCACAATCGCAAAAACTGCACCGTATTCAAGGTTGTTTTTTGCACCCGAAAGAATGGCACCGATGCTTCCTGTAGGATTGCAAATCACTTCAGCCGCAACACCCGACTTCCACGCAAACCCGAGACCTGTAATGGCAGAATTACGCAGGGCGGGTAAAACGTAAGGTGCTTTAATGTTTTTAATTATTTTAACCCTACTCATACCCATAACCTTTGCCATTTCAATCAGCCTTTTATCAATTGATAAAAGTGAATTTTCAATCTGTAGCCAAACTATCGGAAAAACCATTAAAAAGGCGATGAAAGAGGGAATAGCAGTTGAGGGTATCCAGAGCCATGCAAGGAAAATCAGCGCTGCAACCGGCATTGAGCGAATAATGCGCGCTATTGGAGCTGTAAAAATCTTAAAAGCACTACTGCTTCCCGAAAGCAGACCGCAAATAAGCCCAAATACAACAGCAAAAACAAAGCCGGATACGATATGAAAAATTGAATTGTAAACCGCTTCCCAAAATTCGGGTTTTGAGGTGTAGTCTAAAAAAGCTTTAAAGGTTTCAAGCGGCAAAGGGATTTTAAAGAGCAGATTTTTGTTTGCGCTTTTTGCCGCAATATGCCACAACAGAATCCATAAAAATGTTGACCCTGTCCCAAGCAAAAGTTTTTTAAATTTAGCCTTCATAGTAGAAGTTGTTCTCGGGTAATTTACCGCCTACAGAGGCATTGTTTGCATCAAATAAAACCTTTAGATAGCCGGAAAGCTTAAGCTTCATTTCTGCACCTGTAATAAAGCAAAGATTGCAGTTTGGAATAGCTTTTTTTGCAATTGCGGCTTTGGGGATAATACCGTAGGTTTCGCAAAGTGCCGCAGTAGTATCAATGTTTTTGTTTGCGGCTTCTATAGATGCCTTGTACTCTTCTAAAAACTTGTCAACAGTTGCCTTGTTATTCTTTAAAAATTCGTTACGAACAACAACACAACCCATCATAAGGGTAGAGTCTTTACCAAGCTTATCCCATTCGTCAGTAAGGTCAATAGCAATCTTTGCACCCTCGTGCTGTACGGTTAATGAGGTTGCAACAGGCTGAGGTGCGATAATGATAGCATTAGGATCGGTTGCCCAAACAGGGAGAAGCTGTGAGCCTTCTGCTTTAAACTCAAGTGTAACATCATTCTTAATGCCGTTTTCTTTAAGAAGATAATTAATAACATATTCGGGGTTTGAGCCTTGACCGGTTGTATAAACCTTTTTGCCCTTTAAATCCTTAAGACTTTTAATCTCAACGCCTTTAGGAGTAACAACGTTAAGAACACCCAATGTGTTTACTGCAAGAACGGTAACTCCACCGTTTGTCTTATTGTAAATGTTCGATGCAAGGTTTGTGGCAATAGCTGCAATGTCAACCTCGCCTTTAGAAATTTTTGCAACTACCTCTGTAGGCTCTGCAACAATGGAAATGTTATACTTAACAGCGGTTTCGTTTTTATCTGCCTTATCCTTAAGATTTGCGGCACCGATACCTGTAGGTCCTGACAAAACTGCAATATTGGTGTCGGCATAGGTTACAGGTTCATTGGTTTGTTCTTGCGCAGCAGGTGGAACCGAGGAGGTATCATCTTTTTTTGCTCCACAAGCACTAAAGCTGAATAACATTACCGAAACTAAAAGTAAGCTGAGAATTTTTTTCATTTTAAATCACCTTTATTTTATTATTTTCCCTCAAAATTTTCCCGTTTTCCGCTAGCCTTTCAAGACTTCGGTAAAGAGTAGCCCTTCCGATGCCCAAGGTTTTTGAAAAAAGGGTCATATTTTTTGGGATTAGAGCGTAACCGTCACTGTCAATCACAGAGGTAAGATAGTTTAAAACCGTATCTTCTGCATTATGGCAGGAAAGCACACTTAATTTTTTGTTGAGGAAACGTACTTTATCCGATAAAAAGGAAATATAATTAATTGCGGTTCTGGGGTGCTCCTTGAAAATTTGTTTCAGGTCTTCTTCATCAATAAACAACACTTTGGCATCTGTCTTTGCAATAATAGTGCTAACATATTTTTCGCCGCCACCGAAAACTGCCGCAGCACCAAAGCAAGAGCCTTTTTCAAACATCTTCATAAAAACGCCTTGACCGTTATTGTTAACCGCAAAAGCTTTACCGTTTAAAATATACCCCAACGAATTGGAAAAACTATCGGTAGAGTAGATAATTTCGCCCTTTTTAAAAGAAATGGGTTTTTTAAAGGATGCAGTTATTTTTTGTTTTTCTTCTTCGGAAAAACCGTCAAGTAAAAATATTTCTTCCACGTTCTAAATACTCACCTCACAAAAAGTGTCTCAAACGATACACTATTATTATATTATATCATAATAAAAATAATTGTCAATCTTTTAACTAAAATTTTTATTAATAATATTGTATAAGTAAAATTGGTGTGATATAATTGAAAACAAAAAATATTGGTAAAAAAGGGGAATTGAATTGAATAACTTTTATTTAAAGCCAAAACTTTTTTCAGTTATGAAAAGTTATACCAAAGAGCAATGCATTAAGGATATTATTGCAGGCATAATTGTTGCAATAATTGCTTTGCCGCTTTCAATCGCATTAGCCATAGCTTCGGGAGTAGATCCCGCCTGCGGAATTTATACCGCAATTGCGGCAGGCTTCATTGTTTCCTTTTTGGGCGGAAGCCGTGTGCAGATTGCAGGTCC
>JAZQKT010000030.1:0-23919 GCA_045542295.1 Acutalibacteraceae bacterium | reverse complement strand
CCGCAGGCGCCTGCCTTTTCGTCACGTGCACCGAAATATAGGTTGCGGATGTGGCTTTGAATAATTGCGCCGGCGCACATTGGGCAGGGCTCCAAGGTTACATACATTTCACAATCATCAAGCCGCCAGCTTCCAAGCCTTTTGCAGGCGGCATTAATAGCCTCAATTTCTGCGTGAGAAAGAGCATTTTGCTTTTTTTCACGCTCATTTTTGCCCTTTGCTATAATTTCGCCGTTTTTAACTATCACCGCACCTACAGGCACTTCGTTTTCACTTGCCGCCGCCCTTGCAAGAGCAATAGCCTCATACATAAACCTTTTATCCATTTTTTTACCGCCAACTAAAATGTAAAAAACATTAAAGACTCTAAAATACAGAATGAGCTGAAAAGAATAATTGGTACAGAAAGGAAAAAGCGCTTCATTATCACACCAAAGCTGTTTTCACACCTGTCCTCATCAAAACGGAAGGCGTTTGGAGTGTTGGTTAGCTTTGCCACTGCAAAAAGCCCTGCAAAAAGACATAAAATCAAGAAAATAATGTAGCTTATATTTTGCCACAGCATAGAAACTGACGATAATAAATAATTATATACCACAGGAATACTGTTATTAAAGGCATGCACCGCAACTGCGATCCAAATACTTTCGGTTTTTATTACAATGTAACCAAGAGCCAGTCCTACCAAAAAGGCGAACGGTATCTGCTCAAAATTACCGTGCATAAGACCGAAAACCGCAGCAGAGGCTATAACCGCAAAGCCGTTCCCGAATTTCTTAAGCGAGCCCATTATTATTCCTCTGCAAGCAAATTCCTCAACCAAAGCGGGAACTATTGCCGTTGCAATAAAGAAAAGTACTCCACCAAACACACCTGCAGGGTTTTCGCCATAGTCAACCTCATACTCAATGCCTGCACTATCAAATATCCTTTCAGCCATGGTTGACGCAATATTTGCAAAAGAGCAAAAAGAAATACCAATTAAAAAATAATAAAAGCCTTCTTTTGCCTTTACCGGCTTAAAGCTTATAAGATCGCTTATTCGGTATCTTAAAAGCTTGTAAATTAAAATAAAGGGTATAGTAAAAACAGAAATAGAAAATATTATCTGATGAACCTGACTAACCGCAGGATTCATTAAAAACTCAAGCGCCTTATTATAGTCTGAAGTAAAAAGACTGATTACAAGCGCTAAAACTACTGATAATGTATATCTTATTATAAAAAATATTAAAAAAGAAAGCCCTATAGCCAAAGAAGCACGCTTAAGCGCAGAAATTTCAACTTCTTTTGGGGTTGGAACATACTCCTTTTTTGGAATTTTTATATATTCGGGCTGAAAAATAGGTTCTTCCTCAATATCTGAAGAAACGATATTTTCTTCTGTTTCAGTGTTTGATTGAGAAATATCCGCAAAATTCTCCTCATTTGGATTTAAATTTTGATCAAACATAGAAAAATCTTTTCCTTTTTTAAATTTGAGCAGTTAAAAGCAAGATATGTTTTTAACTGCTCATTTGATTAATTACTTATTCCTCTGAAGCATCCTCGTTTTCAAGAATAATTTCTTCTTCTTTTTCGGCTGCTGCTTCCTCCGGGGTTTCGGCACCCTCAAGTGCATCAGCAGTTGCTTCTTCGGGCTTGTCGTTTACCTCGTCCTCATTATGCTCGGTAAGGGCAACAGACAAAATCTTTTCACCCTCTGCAACACGCATAACTCTTACGCCCTTTGCAGGACGGTTAAAGGTTGAAATATCTCCTGCAAAAATACGGATAATAATACCGTTTGAAGCAATCATTATAACGTCATCATTATCGCCAACAGGGATAGTAGCAGCCACCTTTCCGTATTTTTCGGTACGGTAGTTGGTAAGACCCTTACCGCCACGGGATTGCAAGCGGTAATCATCAATACTGCTGATTCGTCCGTATCCTGTTTCGGTGATTGTTAAAATTTTTGTTTCGGGGTCGGTAATTGCCATATCTATTACCGAATCGCCCTCTCTCATATTTATTGCACGAACACCTCTTGCTGTTCTGCCCATTGCACGAACCTGTGTTTCGTTAAACTGAATAGCAAAGCCGTCACGAGTAGCAATAAAGATGTTTTGGTCACCGTCGGTCATGCGGACAAAGCCAAGCTCGTCATCCTCATCAATAGAGATTGCAATAATACCGCTCTTTCTGGTATTTCTGAATTCCGAAACCTTTGTACGCTTAATAGTACCCTTTTTGGTTACCATTGCAATATATTTTTCCTCATCAAGCTCACTTGCCGGAAGAATTATTGTAATTTTTTCGTTTGGCATAAGGGGAAGAATGTTTACAAGGTTCATACCCTTACTTGTTCTGCTGCCTTCCGGTATTTCATAAGCCTTAATACGGTACATTCTGCCAAGATTTGAGAAAAGCATAATGTAATCGTGTGAAGAGCATACAAACATATTCTCAACCGAGTCCTCTTCACGGGTGGTCATACCGGTAATTCCTCTGCCGCCTCGGTTTTGAACGTTGTAGGTATCAGCAGGAAGACGCTTAATATATCCGTTAACCGTTTTTGTAAGCACGCAATCCTCCTCGGGGATAAGGTCTTCAATATCAACCTCGCCTGCAACATCGGTAATCTCGGTACGTCTGTCATCAGAATACTTGTCTCTTAAATTAAGAGCCTCTGTTTTAACTATGTCAAGAATTCTTTCTCTGCTTGCAAGAATTTCCTCACATTCCTTAATAAAATCAAGCTTTTCCTGCAATTCATCAAGAATTTTTTGCTTTTCAAGACCGGCAAGCTTACCCAACTGCATCTGAACGATTGCAGTTGTTTGAATATCATCAAGCCCGAAGCGTTCACTCAAAGCCTCTTTACTTTCGGGGATAGTCTTGCTGTTTCTAATAATTGAAATTACTTCATCAATAAAATCAAGTGCAATTTTTAAACCCTTTAAAATATGAGCTCTTTCCTCTGCCTTGCGCTTTTCATAAGAGGTTCTTCTGTAAATTATGTCATACTGGAAGTCAATGCAGTTTTGAAGCATTTCCTTAAGGGTTAAAATTTGCGGCTTGCCGCCTACAATAGCTAAAAGAATTGCACCAAAAGTGGTTTGCAAAGCGGTGTTCTTATAAATTTTATTAAGAACAACCTGCGGATTAGCATCCTTTTTAAGGTCTACTATAATTCTGATACCGCCGTCACGCTTTGAAGAATAGTCAACAACGTCATCAATGCCTTCGATTTTCTTATCTGCAGCTAAATCATAAATATTTTTAACAAGCTCTTGCTTTTTCACCTTATAAGGAATTTCGGTTATAACTATTCTGAATTTACCGCTCTTTGTTTCCTCAATTTCGGCTTTACCTCTTACTACAATTTTACCCTTACCTGTAGCATAAGCGGCTCTTATACCGCTTCTTCCCATAATAATACCGCGGGTAGGGAAGTCAGGACCCTTGATATATTGGCAAATTTCCTGCAAATCTGCTTCGGGGTTATCAATAAGGCAACACATACCGTCAATAACCTCACCAAGATTGTGAGGCGGAATTTCTGTAGCCATACCAACCGCAATACCCGAAGAACCGTTTACCAAAAGCTGTGGAAATCTTACGGGTAAAACCTCCGGCTCTTCCAAGCGGTTATCATAGTTAGGTGCAAAATTAACCGTTTCTTTATCAATATCATCAAGCATACTGAGTGACAAGCGGTTCATTCTTGACTCTGTATATCTGTATGCAGCGGCAGGATAACCGTCAATATTACCGAAGTTACCGTGACCGTCAATAAGGGGATAACGCAAGGAAAAATCCTGCGCCATACGAACCATTGCATCATAAACACTGGCGTCACCGTGTGGATGATACCTACCAAGCACTGAACCTACGGTATCAGCGCACTTACGGTATGCCTTATCGGGGGTTAAGCCGTTTTCATACATAGTGTAAAGTATTCTTCTGTGAACAGGCTTTAAACCGTCCCTCACGTCAGGGATAGCACGTCCAACCAAAACGGACATAGAATACTGAAGCATACTTTGCTTAACTTCATCAACTATTTCAACCGGCACAATGTTGGTTTGTTCATCACTGGGCCAATAAACATTTTCTTGCTTTGCCATATTCTTGCTCCCCCTTTCTTAAATATCCAAATCTGTAGCAAAAACAGCGTTTTCTTCAATGAACCTACGTCTTGGCTCAACCTCTTCACCCATAAGAATTGAGAAGGTTTCATCTGCCAGGGCGGCATCCTGCATTGTTACCTTAAGCATTGTTCTGTGCTCGGGGTCAAGTGTAGTTTCCCAAAGCTGTTCGGGGTTCATCTCACCAAGACCCTTATAGCGCTGAACATCAACATTTCCGCCCAATTCTTCAATAAAACGGTCTCTATCCTCATCGGTAAAGGCATCAAAATATCTTTTGCCCTTTGCAACTCTGTAAAGAGGCGGCTGGGCTAAATAAATGTGTCCCGTTTCGATAAGCTCCGGCATATAACGGAAAAAGAAGGTTAAAAGAAGCGTTCTTATGTGGCTACCGTCAACATCGGCATCGGCCATAATAACAATTTTGTCATAACGAAGCTTATTTATATCAAAGTTTTCGCCTATACCTGTACCAAGTGCTACAATAACAGGAGTCAGCTTATCATTTCCGTAAACCTTGTCCTCTCTTGCCTTTTCAACATTAAGCATTTTACCCCAAAGCGGTAATATTGCCTGATATGTGCTGTTTCTGCCCTCAACTGCACTTCCGCCTGCACTGTCTCCCTCAACGATGAAAATTTCTGTTTTTGTGGGATCATCAGAAATACAGTCCTTAAGCTTTTCGGGCATACGTGTTTTTCCGCCGATACCCGACTTATTACGTGACGCATCTCTTGCTTTTTGTGCGGCTTCTCTTGCATTTGAAGCGGCAATTGCTTTATCTATAACAATTTTTGCATCATCGGGATTTTCTTCCAAATACTGGTAAAGCTTTTCATTAACAAGCTCACGCACCAATTTTCCTATAGAGGTGTTACCAAGCTTTGCCTTTGTTTGGCTTTCAAACTGTGCATCAGCCAGTTTTACCGATACAATAGCAACAACACCCTCTAAAATATCGTCACCCTTAAGGCGGGCATTACCTTCCTTTAGCTTTTTAAAATCAAAAGCATATTTATTAACAACGTTTGCAAGACTTTGTCTAAAGCCCTGTTCGTGTGTACCGCCGTCAATAGTATGGAGTGTGTTAGCAAAGGAAATAACCTTACTGTCATAAGCGGTTGACCACAAAAGTGCAATTTCAGCGGTAGAATCACCGTCAGTTGCGCTGAAATAAATTACATCCTTATTAAGTCTATCCTTTTTCATGCCCTCAAGAATAAACTCAACATAAGATTTTATACCGCCCTCATAACAAAAATCATCATTTCTGTCAGGAATATCGGCGTCACTTCTTTTATCAATAAGCACAACCCTTATTCCTGCATTAAGGAATGCCTGCTCACGCAATCTTTGAAGCAGGATATCATAATCATAACGTGTAGTATCGGTAAAAATTGTAGGATCCGGCTTAAAGGTAACGGTTGTACCGTTTTGGTCTGTATCGCCTATTATTTCAAGCTTATTAACCACATTACCCTTTTCATATCTTTCCTTGTAAATATGAGTACCGTCCTTAACTTCAACCTCAAGCCAGCTTGAAAGTGCATTAACAACCGACGCACCAACACCGTGAAGACCGCCCGAAACCTTATAACCGTTTCCGCCGAACTTACCGCCCGCATGAAGAATTGTAAAAACAACCGTAACTGTGGGAATACCCTTTTGAGGATTAATACCAACAGGAATACCGCGTCCGTTATCGGTAACTCTTATAACACCGTCATCTAAAAGCTCAACAGTGATCTTATCACAAAAGCCTGCTAAAGCTTCATCAATAGAGTTATCCACAATCTCATACACAAGATGGTGAAGACCTCTTTCTCCCGTAGAGCCTATATACATACCGGGACGCTTTCTTACAGCTTCAAGTCCTTCCAATACCTGTATGGAATTTTCATCATAATTGCCACTAACAGGAATGTTTACTTCGTTACTCATAATTTTTTTCCTCTCAATAATTTTCACATTATTCTGTTTTATATATAAATCCGGATCGCTTTAAAAGCGTTGCGGAGGAAATTTGAGAAATATAAACTCTTTTTCTTTTTTTATTACCGCACAGTATAAAGGATTTCGGCAGTTCAAAGGAAACATTTATTACTTCTCCTTTTCTTTCTGCTCTTGAAAGAAAATCTCTTGTAGACTTTGAAACAGTTGCGGTATCCATATCAAAAATACCTATAATTTCATTTTCCTTTACAACCGTTTCCTGCCCTAAATGAATATACATTAAAAAACTTTTCCTTCCTTTACGGAAAATACCTTACCTGCCTTTAAATTTTTAACATTACTCGGGTCACAGCAGGTTAAAAAGGTTTGCATTTCTTTTATATGGTTCAAAATAAAATTTTGACGCTTTGGGTCAAGCTCACTCATCACATCATCCAACAAACAAAGTGGCCATTCACCGACATTTTTTCTTATAACCTCTGCTTCGGCAAGCTTAAGCCCAAGTGCAACACTGCGTTTTTGCCCCTGTGAGCCGTAATTTCTTGCACTTATTCCGTTTATTTTAAATTCTATATCATCTCTGTGAGGACCAATAGAGGTAACACCACTGAACATATCCTCTTTCCGTGTGTTTTTTAACGCTTCTTCTAAATCTTCAAAAAAGGTTATATATTCTGTTTCTAAAGATTCTTTTCCGTCAGAAAGGCCGCAATAAATACCCGGTAAAAATTTATTTAATATTTCAATATATTTCTTTCTGTAAGCAACAATTTTTTCACCGTTTTGAGCAATCTCTCTTTCATATACGTCCAGCATTATAGAAACGGTTGAATCAAACCTTAAATCTTTAATTATCTTATTTCTTTGGGTTACCCCTCTTATATAATTTTTAAGCAGCTCAATATAGCTTGGATAAAGCTGACCTATTGCCAAATCTAAAAATCTTCTTCTTACACTCGGCCCGTCAGTCACAAGTCTTAAATCATTTGGAGAAAAAACAATTGCATTAAAATTTCCGGCTAAAAGAGAAGGACTTTTAAGCTTATTTTCATTTAAAAAAGCTGTTCTTTTATCGGTTATTTGAAGTTCTGCCTGCTTTTCTATTTCTTCTCCTATAAATTTTAAAGAAACAGTTGCTTTTTCTTTTCCAAACATAACAAAAGCATTATCCTTTGAGCCTCTGAAGCTTTTTGCTCCTGTAAAAAGCCAAATGCTTTCAAGTAAATTTGTTTTTCCCTGTGCATTTTCACCGCAAATAACATTCATTGTGTCACAAGGAAAGATTTCTGCTTCTTCAATATTTCTGAAATTTTTTAATTTAAGCTCTTTAACCCTCATACAATAACAATTCCGTTATTTTCAAATTCTACCTTGTCACCGCTGCGAAGCTTTTTTCCTCTCATAGTGCAAATTTCACCGTTTACCTTAACTTCACCGTTTTGTATAACAATCTTTGCGTGACCACCGGTTACAACCATATCGCCAAGCTTCATTGCACTGTCAAGTCTTATAAAATCCTCTTTTATTTTTAATTCTTTAAAATTCATTATTTCAACCTCATAGGCATTATCATATATTTAAATTCTTCGCCCTCTAAAGGAAGCATAACAACACCGGAATTAGGACCGTTAAACAAAATTTGTATAGTTTCAGCGTCAATAGCCTTTAATGCCTCTAAAAGATAACGGCTGTTAAGACCTATTTCAAAATTAGGACCTTCAAGCTTTGTATTAAAGGTTTCGGTTGCCCTACCCATTGAGGTAGCACAGGTGAAAACCACATTAAGCTCATTAAAATAACAGCGTACAGGAGTTGAAAAGGATTCACTTATAAGAAGTGAAACACGTTCAATAGTATTAATAAGCTCTCTTGTGTTAACTACAACCCTTTGAGTATTTCCTTCAATTATAGTTTTTTTGTAATTTACAAAGTCACCCTCTAAAAGGCGGGAAATAAATGTATATCCGCTTATTTGGAAGTTTATAAGACGGTTTCCAACATTAATTTCAACCATTTCTGTTTCTTCATCAATAAGCTTAACTGCTTCGCCTATTGCTTTGTTGGAAATGGTAAATTCAATTTCGTTTTCAATATTAACCTTTTCTTTTCTTATTGCAAGACGGTATCCGTCAATTGCAACAAACTGTAAAATACCGCCACTTATCGATATATTTATACCTGTAAGAATAGGCTTAACGCTTTCATTTTGAGCTGCAGCAAAAATTGTTCCCTTAACCATTTCATTAAGAACATTGCCTTCAAGGGAAAAAGAATTATTACCCGAAACAGAGGGCATTTCCGGAAAATCCGTTGCCGCCATTCCCATAATGTCAAAGGTTGCTTCACCGCTTTTAATATGGCAATTAAGCTTTTCATCTGCACTGATTTCTACCTGTAAGCCGTTCATTCTTCTTAAAATATCAGCAAGCAGTCTTGCATTTATAACAATATCACCTGCATCATCACATTTTGCATAAAGCTCCTTTTTCATTCCCATTTCAAGGTTATATGCAACAAGTGTGATTTTTCCTTGCTCTGCAGAAATTAAAATTCCTTCTAATACCGGCATTGAAGTTTTAGAACCCACAACACGTTGAAGTTTTGATACGGCATCTAAAAGTTTTGAACGTTCAACAGAAAAAATCATGTTTTTTCCTCCTAAAATAAAAAGTTAAACTAACAGTAGTAATAAGTGCGGTTAAAACGGTGGATAAGTGGTTCTAACCGTTATAAATAAACAGTTTTTATGGTTAATAACAATTTTAATAAAAAGTTAAAAATAATAAATTAAAATTAAAAATTGGGTAAATGTTAATAACTTTAATGTTAATTAAGTTTAAAATGTGGATAAGTATAGTGGCAACTAAAATGAATTATCATTATTGCTTTTAAGGTTTTTTATCATATCCTCAACCAATTCTCTTTGGTAGGGCTTGTCCCTTAAAAATTCTTCAATCTTTGTTACATTGTAAAGCACAGTTGTATGATCTTTACCAAAGCTTTCACCGATTGCTTTTAAAGAAAGGTCAGTAGTTTTGCGGGAAATATACATAGCAACCTGCCTTGCTAAAACAAGATTTGCAGTTTTTCTGTTTGAAAGAATCTCTTCCTCGGAAAGATTATAGGTTTTAGCAACCTCGGAAATTATTTTTTCAATTTTAATAGGTTCAGGCTGTGTATCGTTTATTACATCCCTTATAATTCCTTGTACAACCGAAAGGTTTGGAGTTTTATTTTGAATTGTAATATGAGCATGAATCCTTTTTACAACGCCCTCAAGCTGGCGGGTATTAACCTTGATGTTTTCAGCAATATAGAAAACTAAATTTTCATTAATTTCTATTCCCAACTGAACCGCTTTTTGAATAATAATACCTACTCTTGTTTCAAAATCGGGATTTGAAATATCTGCAAAAAGACCGCTTTCAAGTCTTGAACGGATTCGGTTATCAAGAGTTTTAACATCTCTTGGCGGACGGTCAAGTGTAACAACTATCTGCTTGTTGTTTTGAAGCAGGGTATTAAAGGTGTTGAAAAATTCTTCCTGTGTTTGGTCTTTACCTGCAATGAAATGAATGTCATCAATAAGCAATACATCAACATTTCTGTATTTATTGCGAAAATCGTCAATCGAGCCGAGTCCCAGCTTACCGTCCTGCAAAGCTTTAATAAGCTGATTTGTAAAATCCTCACTTCTGATATATTCAATAACCTTGTAAGGAAATCTCTTGCGGATATGATTTTTAATAGCAAGCATAAGATGGGTTTTACCTACACCCGATGGACCGTAAATTACAAGAGGATTGTAGGTTATTGCGGGGTTGTCCGCAACAGAAAGTGAAGCGGCGTGAGCAAAACGGTTTGTAGAACCAACAATAAAATTTTCAAAGGTGAAAAAATCTTCAAAGGAAAGACCTTCACTAAACTGCTCTGCGCGAAGAATTTTTTCTTCATCCTCTTCAAAAATAATTCTTACACTAACATTAACACCCATAACCGAATTAAGAGCTTTTGTTAAAACCTCGGAATAATTTTCTTCAACAATTCCTCTTGCATATTCATCATTACAGGAAACAATAAATTCACCGTTATTGAAGGAAACGGGAGTTAAATCTTTTAAAAAACAATTGAAGGCAGTTTCGGATATCATTTCTTTACATTCTTCACAAACTAGGTTCCAAATATCGTCAAGAGAACTAATAGGCATTATGTAAACCTCCCTTGTATATATAATATAAATATAATATTAATCTAAATTAGTATAGCATAAAAATGAAAATTTTTCAACTTATTTGAGGCAAAAAAGTGAATAATTTTTTTGTTTTTTATTAACACTAAAAAAAGAATAAAATTTTTAAAAAAGGGTGGGAAAATGAGAGGCAGAACCGACCTTGCAATAGAGGAAAAATTCACCGAAAAAGAGGTTAAAAATAAAACTTTAAATATAGGCGGGGTAAAAATAACAGAAATTATTATAGATGATGATTTTACCGCTTCAAGAATAGGAAAAATTAAGGGAAAATATATTACGGCGGAATTTGAATCTATTGAAAAAATAACCGATTACAGTGAGATTAAAAAGGCAATAATTTATGCACTGAAAGAGCTGATTTATGATGTGGAAAACTTACTTGTTGTAGGGCTTGGAAACAATGAAATTACAGCCGATTCAATAGGGCCTAAAACCGCGTCGCGGCTTCTTGCAACCCGACATATAGCAGGTGAATTTGCCGAAAAAATAGGGCTTTTCGGGCTTAAATCGGTTTCGGTTTTAACACCTAATGTGCTTGGAAAAACGGGTATTGAGGTAAGCGAATTAGTTGCAGGAATAGTAGAAAAAATAAAGCCGCAGGCGGTAATTGTAATAGATGCCTGCGTGTCATTAAGCATTAACCGTCTTTTCAGAACAATTCAGTTTTCAAACAGCGGAATTTCGCCCGGCTCGGGGGTTAAAAATTCAAGAAAGGAGCTAAGCAAAGCTTCTTTAGGGGTGCCGGTTATTGCTATCGGAATTCCTACTGTTGTTGATGTTAAAAGTCTTGCATTTGAGCTTACGGGAAAAAAGGCAAATTTAAAAACAGATATGATTGTAACCCCAAAGGACAGCGACCTTTTATGCCAAAAGATAAGTGAAATTTTAGCAGCAGCGCTCAACGTTTTTTTGCAGCCCCGGATTGAGGAAGAAATAATCTTCAGTTTGGTATAATTTAGTAAAGATAAGCATATTATTTTTTGGTGATAATATATGCAAACACAAGCATTCATGCGGGTTTTAGCCGTTTATATAATAGCATTCGCACTGATTTTTTATAACGTTTCGGCAGTTTTCAGTTCAGATAAAGAAAATAAAAAAATGCTCCTAAAGGAAGAAGTTTTAAATGTTTACGAGGAGGGGGAAAAAGAACTTTCCCAGCCATCTGTCTTGCCGGAACAAACACCCACAAGTGATGTTTCCCAGCCTCAAAAAACGGAGCAGAAAACAGAATCGTCCACAGTTGCCGCAGGGGCAGAGGCTATAAAGGGAAAGGTATTAAAGGAATATATATCTCCTTATTCCGCAGGGCTTTCTTACAATAACGTTTACGTTAAAAACAGCAGTGGCTTAAAAATAGATTTAAAAGAGATGCTGGAATCGGGGCTTAACTTTAAAATTAAAAAAAATGAGGATGTACAGGTCCTTATAATGCACACCCACACAACCGAGACCTATCTTTTAGAGGATAACGGATACTATACCGCAGATTACACTTCACGCACTACCGATAACACTAAAAATATGGCGCAAATCGGAAAAATTATTGCAGATAAATTAAACAGCGCGGGTATTAAAACACTGCACGACACCACACAGCACGATTATCCAAAGTACAGCGGAAGCTATACACGCTCGGCGGCAACGGTTAATTCTTATTTAAAAAAATATCCAAGCATTAAAATTGTGCTTGATTTGCACCGTGATGCCGTTTCTGCAGGCGGTAATGATAAGGTTAAGCTTGTAACCCAAATAAACGGCAAGGCGGCGGCACAGGTGATGCTGGTTATGGGCAGTAACAGCGGCAGTGTTACAAATTATCCGAATTGGAAAGAAAATTTTAAGCTGGCGTTAAAGCTGCAGCAGGTTATGGAGGTTAAATATCCAACCCTTGCAAGACCGATAAGCCTAATGTCAAAGAATTATAATCAAAGCCTTTCAACCGGCTCATTGCTCATAGAATTCGGTACAGATGCCAATACTCTTTCGGAGGCAGAGTATTCAGCAGAAATGGTGGCAGACAGTCTTGTAACATTACTTAACAATTTACAGTAAAAAGAGAAAAGGAAAAGAAAAAATGAAAAGCTTTAAAATTTTTGCAAGGTCATTTTTTATAACATCAGTAATCCTGGCTTGTGTTTTTATCGGTTTTTTCGGTATATGCAGAGCTTATGAAAATATGCGGCTGATAGGCTTTGGAGAATACAGAAGTGCCCTGGAAATAGAAAACGAAAAGGTTAAAATTTTTGATTTTGAGATTGATATAAAGTAGAAAAAGGAGCCAAAATTTAAAATTTGGCTCCTTAAAATTTTGAATATAAAATTATTTTGCCTTGGATTCACAGTAAAGACAACGGTAGACACGGTTTTCCTTATCAGCAAGGGTGAAAACGTGGGGTAATTCCTGCTCGGTTGCAGAAATACAGCGCGGGTTTTTGCAGGTTATAACATTTGTGAGACGCTCGGGTAGAGCTATGGTTTTCTTTTCAACCGTTTCACCGTCTTTAATGATATTAACCGTAATACCGGGGTCAACATAGCCTATAATATCGGTATTAAGCTCAATGCTGGCATCAATTTTAATAATATCCTTTTTACCCATTTTTCGACTTGGCGCATTTTTAATAAGCGCTACAGAGCATTCAAGACCGTCAAGCCCTAAAAGGGTATAAATCTGCATGCCCTTGCCTGCGGTTATATGGTCCATAACAATACCGTTTTTAATTTCATCAACCGTCATTTACTCCACCTCCAAAAGCATAAGAATCAGTGCCATACGCATAATTTTACCGTTAAAAACCTGCTTAAAATAGCAAGCACGCGGGTCATTATCAATAGCAACACTAATTTCGTTTACACGCGGCAACGGATGAAGAATTGATAAATCCTTTTTTGCGTTTGTAAGCTTTTCGGGTGTTAAAATATAGCTGTCCTTAAGTCTTAAATATTCTTCCTCATTAAAGAAGCGCTCACGCTGAACACGTGTCATATAAAGAATATCAAGCTGTGGCATAACAGCCTCCAGGTCGGTAGTTTCAAAATATTCAATATTTTCATTCTTAAGGCTTTCCTTAACATAATCGGGGATTTTAAGCTCATTTGGTGAAATGAAAACAAATTTTACGTTTTTGTAGCGACGAAGCGCTGCTATCAGCGAGTGAACCGTTCTGCCGAACTTAAGGTCACCGCAAAGACCAACTGTGAGGTTATCAAAACGACCCTTTTCGCGGTGGATTGTGAGCAGGTCGGCAAGGGTCTGGGTGGGGTGGTTGTGACCGCCGTCACCTGCATTTATAACAGGAACCGAAGCGTTCATAGCTGCAACAAGCGGTGCGCCCTCTTTTGGATGGCGCATAGCAATAATATCGGCATAACAACTAACGGTTTTAGCGGTATCGGCAACACTCTCTCCCTTTGCGGCAGAAGAACTGTTAGCCTCACTAAAGCCTAACACGTTACCACCGAGCTCATACATAGCGGCCTCAAAGCTGAGCCTTGTTCTGGTTGAAGGCTCAAAAAAGAGGGTAGCAAGCTTTTTACCGTCACACTTGTGGGCATATTTTTTGGGATTTTCTATAATATCCTCCGCAGTAGAAATAAGCTCTTCAAGTTCGGCAGTAGAAAGCTCTAAAATATCAATTAAACTTCTCATTTTTCGGTTTTCCCTCCGTCTGAAGTTACTAAAATTGCCTTCCCCTTGAGGGGAAGGGGGACCAATGAAAGGTGGTGGTTGAGGTGTTTGATTGAAAGAAGCTATACCTGTTAAAACTAATCTGTATTCTACTTACACCTCATCCGCTTCGCTACGCTCAGCACCTTCTCCTCAAGGAGAAGGCATAGCGGAAATTCTATATATTTATGCTTTTGCTCCGTTAACCTCTAAATATTTCTTTATACGGTCAACGTTTTCACGGTTTTTCTCGTCTTCCTCAAGGTATTCAATAATGTCATAAACATCAACAACCGAATAAACGGGGAAGCCGAATTCCTCGCCAACCTCTGCCATAGCGCTCTTTTCGGTTTTACCCTTTTCCTTGCGGTCAACCATAACAAATGTAGCCGCAACCTTTGTACCCTTAAGGCCAGACAAAATTTCCATACTTTCTCTTATTGCGGTGCCTGCGGTGATAACGTCCTCAACGATAACGATTTCTTCGCCTTCAGTTGGCTTGTAGCCTACGAAAACGCCGCCCTCACCGTGGTCCTTTTCCTCTTTTCTGTTAAAGAAGAAGGGTACATCAAGTCCGTTTTTAGCTAAAGCTACAGAAACAGATACTGCAATCGGGATACCCTTATAAGCAGGTCCGTAAAGCACTGTCTTTTTGTTGCCAACCTTTTCAAAATAAGCCTTTGCGTAAAATTCGCCTAATTTGCAAATTTGTTCGCCGGTCTTTATATCGCCTGCATTGATAAAATAAGGGATTTTTCTGCCCGATTTAGCGGTAAAATCACCGAATTTTAAAACGCCTGCGCCCTCTAAAAACTCAATAAATTCTCTTTTGTAGCTTTCCATTTTTATATCTCCTTTATGTGAAATTTATCGTCTTCTGTAAGATTTAAATAATCTATTGCACGTTCGAATATTTTTGGTGCAATTTCAAGATCTTTAGGATGGTGAGCGTCACTGCCAAGATAGAATTTGCAGCCCTCTTCCTTTGCTATGCGGAACATTTTAAGCACTGTATCGGCTTCATTGTCACGAAAGCTCATATCACTGGCATTAAGCTCAATTCCAACACCCAAATCTGCCGCTTTTTTAAAGAGAGAATGCATTGCATCGGTTGGAATTAATGACAGGGCTTTTAAATAGTCCTCACGGTTACTGTTTGTAAGCAAACTGCAAGCTAAATGCGCGATACCGATTTTGTAAAAAGGCAAATTCATATTTAGCACAGCTTCAAGCCTTGCGACCCAAAGGCTTACTCGGTTTTCAATGGAAAAATCCTTTTGGTCAATAGTAAAGCCTGACATATGTAAATGCGTAGTCGGAATAATTATAAAATCAAGCTTCTCTATGCGTTCCTTTGAAATACCAAGTTTTAAGTTTTTATCCAAATCGGTTTCGCAACCGAAAAGAAATTCAATGCCATCAGTCTGCGGCAATGGTAAGGCTTTGGAAATATGCAGAAAATTCTGCGGTTTATACCAATCGCTTGCGCCCTTAACCGTTTCATCCCAAAAATGATCTGTAAGAACTATTTTTTTATAACCGTTCTCATTACCATATTCTAAAATTCGCTCGTTACTTTGCTCGGGGTCACGTGAGCAATCAGAAAGCTTTGAGTGAATATGATAATCGTGGTCTACAAGATAACGCATAAAATCACCCTTTGATTTTCGCTCGTAGGGGAGGGTCTCTGCGCCCTCCCGTTAGTTTTTATTTTGTTTTTGCGGGAGGGCACAGAGACCCTCCCCTACGATAGCTTGTTAAATTAACCTATGAATTCTGCACAGCAACGCTCATATGCTGCAACGGGGTCAGCGGCTGCGGTAATGGGTCTGCCCACAACAATATAGTCACTGCCGATGCGTTTAGCCTCTGCAGGTGTCATTACACGCTTCTGGTCGCCTATATCACCGTCAGCAAAGCGAACACCGGGGGTAACGGTTAAAAAGCTTTCACCACAGGTGTCGTGAACCTTGCCTGCCTCAAGAGGTGAGCAAACAACACCGTCAAGCCCTGCCTTTGCGGCATTGGCGGCATAGTGCATAACAACCTTGTCAATAGGCTCTTTTATAAGTAAATCGTTTTCCATTCTCTCCTGGTCGGTAGAGGTGAGCTGTGTTACAGCAATAAGTAATGGTCTTGTACCGTCGGGGCGGGTGAGACCCTCTAAAGCCGCCTCCATCATAGAAATTGTGCCTGCGGCGTGAAGATTTGTCATATCAACGTCAAGGCGGGAGAGGACAGCCATTGATTTTTTAACTGTGTTGGGAATATCGTGGAGCTTAAGGTCAAGAAAGATTTTGTGACCCCTTGCCTTGAGTTCTCTTACAATTTCGGGACCTTCGGCATAAAAAAGCTCCATTCCTATTTTAACAAACGGCTTTCTGCCTGTGAATTTATCAAGAAAACTCATAACCTCTGCTTTGCTCGCAAAATCGCAAGCAATAATAACGTCCTTACCCATTATGTGCGCCTCCTATTATATCTTTTAAATTATTAATTCCGTATTTTTCCATAACTCGGGGCAGATCCTCAATAATTGTTTTGCAAGCAAACGGATCTACAAGGTTAGCCGCACCAACCTGCACAGCAGTAGCACCGGCAAGCATCATTTCAATAACATCCTCGGCAGTAGAAACACCGCCCATACCGATTATGGGAATTTTTACTGCATCATAAACCTGATAAACCATTCTAAGGGCTACAGGCAAAATTGCAGGACCCGAAAAACCGCCCATTTTGTTAGCCAAAATCGGTTTTTTGGTTTTTAAATCTATTCTCATACCAAGAAGTGTGTTAATAAGGCTTATACCGTCTGCTCCTGCGGCTTCGCAAGCCTTTGCTATTTCGGTAATATCGGTAACATTTGGTGAAAGCTTAATGTAAACAGGTTTTTTGGTCACTTGCTTTACAGCCTTTGTTACAGCCTCGGCATTTTTTGCGCTTGTACCAAATGCCAAGCCGCCGCCGTGAACATTAGGGCAGGAGATATTAACCTCAAACCAGCCGATCTGCTCTTCACTGTCAAGCATCTGGCAGGTGTATGCGTAATCCTCAACCGCAAAACCGCTTACGTTTGCCATAACGGGCTTGCTGAAGCATTTTTTAAGCTTTGGTAATTCTTCTGTAATAACCTTTTCTACACCCGGATTTTGAAGACCAACCGAATTTAGCATACCGTTGGGGGTTTCAGCTATTCTCGGTGTTGAATTTCCGAAACGTGCGTCTTTAGTAGTGCCTTTAAAAGAGAAAGTACCAAGCATATTTATATCATAAAGCTCTGCAAATTCGTAGCCAAAGCCAAAGGTGCCGCTTGCAGGAATAATAGGATTTGAAAGCTCAATACCGTTAAGGGTAACTGTTGTGTTTACCATATTATTTCCTCCCTTTCTAAAACGGGTCCGTCCTTGCAGATACGCTTATTACCGTATTTTGTTTTGCAACTGCAGCCCATGCATGCACCAAAGCCACAGCCCATTCTTTCTTCAAAGCTGTACTGACCGCTTGTATAAACGGTAGCTTCAATTGCCTTGAACATAGCTTCGGGGCCGCAGGTGTAAAAATAAGTGTATTTTTCTTTTTCCATAGCGGCGGTAACATAGCCCTTAACGCCATAAGAGCCGTCAACCGTGGTAACGGTAACTTTTGCGCCCAAATCTAAAAATTCACGCTCATAAAAAACCTCGGACGCGGTATTAAAGCCCAAAATTACCGAAACCTCTTTGCCGTCATTTATCAGCTCGCGACAAAGCTTATAAAGAGGGGGAATTCCTACACCACCACCTATAAGCAGGGGCATTTTTCCGCTTTTAAGCGTGTCAAAGCCGTTGCCGAGACCTACAAGCAGGTCAAAGGTCTGTCCTTCCTCCGCATCGCTTAAAACCTCGGTGCCCTTGCCCACAACCTTGTAAATTACGGTTAGGGTTTCTTCATCAAAATTGCACACCGATATAGGGCGGCGCAGAAAAAGACCGTCAATCTTAAAGTTTACAAACTGACCGGGGCGTGTAAGTGCCGAGGTATCACCCTCAAGCACCATTTCGTAAACACCCGGCGCTAATTGTATATTGGTTATTACTTTGTATATTCCTTGTGTCATGATAAACCTCGCTTTTCTAATTGTATATTAAGCGTCAATAGTAGAAATTGTGATAGTGGTTTCCTCAAGAACATCAAGCAGAACACGTACGGTATCAAGTGAAGTAAAGAGTGTAACGTTGTTATCGGTCGCACTGCGGCGGATTTCAAAGCCGTCAGTCTCGGTGCCGGAGGAATTAATGTCACGGGTGTTTATAATATATGCAATGTGACCTTGGCGGATAGCCTCGGGTATTTCCTCACTGCCTTCACCGATTTTCTTTAAAACGTGTGTACGGATGCCGTTAGCCTTCAAAAATTCTGCAGTGCCTGCGGTAGCCTCAATATTGAAGCCAAGATTGTAAAAACGGCGAATAAGCGGCAAAGCTTCTTCCTTATCGCAGTCAGCAATGGTAGCAAGCACAGTGCCATAGTTTTGAAGCTTCATACCGCTTGCCTGCAATGCCTTATATAAAGCACGGTTGAGCTTATCGTCATAGCCTATGGCTTCACCGGTTGATTTCATTTCGGGTGAAAGGTAAGCATCAAGACCTCTTATTTTATTGAACGAGAATACCGGAACCTTTACATAGTAGCGGTTCTTTTCTTCGGGGTAGATGTCAAAAATGCCCTGCTCTTTAAGGCTTTTGCCCAAAATAACCTCGGTTGCAATATCTGCAAGGCTGTAGCCTGTAGCCTTTGAAAGGAAGGGAACAGTTCTTGAAGAGCGAGGATTAACCTCAATGATGAAGACATTATCATCCTTATCAACAATGAACTGGATATTGTAAAGACCAACAATTCCAATTCCAAGACCAAGCTTTTTAGCGTACTGTAAAATAATTCCTCTAACCTTGTCGGAAATGCTGAAGGTGGGATAAACACTGATTGAGTCGCCCGAGTGTATACCTGTGCGCTCAACAAGCTCCATAATGCCGGGAACGAAAACATCTCTGCCGTCACAAATAGCGTCAACCTCAACCTCTTTACCGAAGATATATTTGTCAACCAAAACAGGCTTGTCCTCATCAATTTCAACGGCAGTTTTAAGGTAGTGGCGAAGCTGTGCCTCGTCAGCAACTATCTGCATTGCTCTGCCGCCCAAAACGAAGGACGGGCGAACAAGCACAGGATAACCAACCTTGGCTGCGGCGGCAACACCTGCCTCAATATTAGTAACTGCATTGCCCTCGGGTTGGGGGATATTAAGCGCCTTTAATACCTTTTCAAAGCTGTCACGGTTTTCTGCACGCTCAATGGCATCACAGTCTGTACCAATTATCTTAACACCGTGCTTCATAAGAGGCTCGGCAAGGTTAATTGCAGTCTGACCGCCCAATGAGGCAATAACTCCCTCGGGCTTTTCAAACTCAATAATATTCATAACATCCTCTGTAGTGAGCGGCTCAAAATAAAGCTTATCACTGCAGGTATAGTCGGTAGAAACGGTTTCGGGGTTGTTATTTATAATGATAGCTTCATAACCCGATTTTTTAATGGTGGTAACGGCGTGAACTGTTGAATAGTCAAACTCAACACCCTGACCTATACGGATAGGACCTGCACCCAAAACTATGATCTTCTTTCTGTCTGTAAGGCGGGAAGCATTTTCGCCCTGATAAGAAGAATAGAAGTAAGGAATATAAGCATTTGTATGGCAGGTATCAACCATTCTGTAAACAGGGAAAAGGTTGATTTGTTTTCTCATATCAAAAATTTCTTTTTCGGTTTTGCCCCAAAGCTTTGCAATAAATTTATCGCTAAAGCCCATAAGCTTGGCTTCCTTCAGAACCTCATTATTGCCTTTATTTTCGGCAATTTTGGTTTCAAGCTTAACCATTCTTTCAATTGCTTCAAGGAAATATGCTGTTATTTTAGTGGCATCGTGAAGTCTTTCAACACTGACACCTAAACGCATAAGCTGGGCAACAGCAAAAATATTATCGTCCTTAAATTCTTTGATGTAATCGAAAAGCTCGGCTTCGGTTTTATTGTCAAATTTAGGAAGATGGAAGTGGCAAGCGCCTGTTTCCAAGGAACGTACAGATTTTAAAAGACATTCTTCAAGGGTTGAGCCAATGCCCATAACCTCACCCGTAGCCTTCATCTGGGTGCCCAAGGTGTTGGGAGCGTTTGCAAATTTATCAAACGGGAAGCGGGGAAGCTTTGCAACAATATAGTCAAGACTTGGCTCAAAAGCAGCAGTGGTGTTTGCGATAGAAATATCCTCAAGCGCCATACCAACCGCAATTTTTGCGGTAACACGTGCAATCGGGTATCCGCTGGCCTTTGATGCTAATGCAGAGGAGCGGGAAACACGAGGATTAACCTCAATAAGATAGTACTCGCTTGAATTGGGGTTAAGCGCAAACTGAACATTACAGCCGCCCTCAATTTTAAGCTCCTTAATAATTTTAATGGCGCTGTCATTAAGCATTTTAAGGTCATGGTCGTTAAGGGTTAAAATGGGGGCTACAACCAAAGAGTCACCGGTGTGAACACCAACAGGGTCAATGTTTTCCATTCCGCAAATGGTGATTGCATGGTCTTTAGAGTCACGCATAACCTCAAACTCAATTTCCTTATAGCCCTTAACGCTTTTTTCAATAAGAACCTGTGATACAGGGGAAAGCTTAAATGCGTTAAGACCAACCTCAACAAGCTCGTTCTCATTATAAGCAAAGCCGCCGCCTGTGCCGCCCAAAGTAAATGCGGGGCGCAAAACAACGGGGTAGCCTATGCGTTTTGCGGCTTCCTTGGCTTCTTCGATGTTATATGTGATTTCGGAAGGAATGGTAGGCTCGCCGATTGACTGGCAAAGCTCCTTAAACAGCTCTCTGTCCTCGGCACGTTCAATACTCTCACTGCTTGTGCCCAAAAGCTCAACACCGCATTCCTTTAGAATTCCCTTTTTCTCAAGCTGCATTGCAAGGTTAAGACCTGTCTGACCGCCAATGCCGGGAACTATGGCATCGGGGCGCTCAAAACGAAGAATTTTAGCAATGTACTCTAAAGTGAGAGGCTCCATATAAACCTTGTCCGCAATGGTGGTATCGGTCATAATGGTAGCAGGGTTTGAGTTGCAGAGAACAACCTCATAGCCCTCCTCCTTAAGAGCAAGGCAGGCTTGTGTTCCTGCATAGTCAAATTCAGCCGCTTGACCTATGATAATAGGGCCGGAGCCGATAATCAAAATCTTTTTAATGTCTTTTCTCTTTGCCATAACTGTTCCTCCGAAATATATTAAAAGTTATTATATACTGGTTTGCCGTCCATAACGGTAAGCTTTGCTACGCCGAAAAGCCTTTCGCCCTTAAACGGAGTGGCTTTTCCCATTGATAAAAATTCATCGGGGTTTACGGTGTATTCTTTATCTAAATCAAATATGCAAAAATCCGCAGTATCACCTAAACCGAACCGTCGTCTTGGGTTTAGGGACATAACCTCAACCAATTTTTCAAGGGTTATTATTCCCGTTTTCACAAGCTTTGTATAAAGCACCGAAAAGGCTGTTTCAAGACCAACCACACCCATAAGGCTTTTTTGGAGTCCCTTGCCCTTTTCTTCGGCAGAGTGGGGTGCATGGTCGGTAGCTATCATATCAATTGTACCGTCAATAAGACCTGCAATCAAAGCTTTTCTGTCTTCTTCACTGCGAATGGGCGGATTCATTTTAAAGCGGCCGTCCTCTAGGAGCATCATATCATTCATAACAAGATAATGGGGAGCGGTTTCGCAGGTGACGTCAACACCCTCTGCCTTGGCTTTTCTTATAAGCTCAACACTTTCCTTGCAGGAAATGTGGCAAACGTGGTATTTACAGCCGATTTCCTTTGCAAGCCGCAAATCTCGCTCAATGGGCTTCCATTCACTTTCACTGCAGATACCTTTGTGACCGTGAAGTCTTGCATACTCGCCGTCATGAATGTAGCCGCCGCGCAGCAGGCTGTTATCCTCACAATGGGCCACGATTATTTTGCCTAATTCTTTAGCTTTTATCATGGCTTCACGCATAAGCTCTTCCGATTGCACGCCCCTGCCGTCATCCGAAAAGCCGGCGCACATATCATTTAAAGCATCAAAATCGCTTAAAGCTTCACCCTTTTGACCTATTGTTATTGAGGCATAGGGGTAAACCTTGATTACTGCGCCCTCCTCAATCAGCCTTTGCTGAAGGGACATATTTTCGGCACAGTCGGGTACAGGCTTTAGATTCGGCATAGAAAAGACCGCGGTATATCCGCCGCGAGCCGCCGCCAGGGTACCTGTTTTCATATTCTCTTTATAAGAAAAACCCGGCTCTCTGAGATGAACATGTACATCACAAAAGGCCGGAAAAATAAAGCAATTATTAAAATTAGAAACAATACCGCCACCATTTGAAAAGGAAGAAACAGTGGGGCTTAAATCAAAAGAAAAATCACCCGAATGAAAAGCGCCGTCTTTATAAAAATTAACATTTTTAAGAGTGATACTCATTAAGTTTACCGCCTTTCAAATATGATTTGTTTTTATCTAATCTATTCTATCATAACGGTATATTATTGTCAAGGAAAAAGAGCTTAAATTTTATGTTAAAAAATTCCGGTCATGAAAATTTCAAGGCCGATAAAGATAAGAATTGCTCCGCCAAAAATTCCCGCTTTTCCCGCAAGGCGAGTGCCTGCCGCTTTGCCTACGGTTATGCCGATTAAACAAACAAAAAAAGTCACAACACCTATAATAAAGCAGGAGGCAAGAGCCTCTGCAAACTTATAGTGGGCGATTGTAAATCCAACCGACAAAGCATCAATCGAGGTGGCAACACCCTGCACCAAAAGCGCCCCCAAGGACAGTGCCGCCGCAGTTTCGGGAGCCCCCTTCTGACAGATACTCTCTATGAGCATCTTTCCGCCGATAAAGAGCAGTAAAATAAGGGCTATAAAGGGTATGAATTTTTGAAAAGCATTAAAACATTCCGCAACGGTGGATACGCAAATCCATCCGATAAGGGGCATCGCAAACTGAAAAAGGGCAAAAACACCCGATACGGCACACATTTTGCGTTTTTTCATTTTGGCGTCATTCAAGCCGTTTGCAAGTGAGACCGAAAAGGCATCCATAGCAAGACCAACGCCTAAAAGAATACTTGTGAAAAATAGCTCAAAAGAGAAAAGCATTAAAAAACCACCCAAATTTGTTCTATTTACCTAATATTTCGCAACGCAGTAAATTATACCACTTTGCCCTCTAAAAAGCAAGGCGAAGCCTTATTATTTGCCAAAATCGACAAAAAGAGAAGAGTGAAAAGTGAAGAGGTAATAGTGTAAAAGTAAAATCGACAAACCTCTGTCGAGATTTGTCGATTTTGGCTGGGGAATAGGGATTCGAACCCCAACAAACAGAGTCAGAGTCTGTCGTGCTACCGTTACACAATTCCCCAATATCGAATTTTTTGCACACAGCATTATTTATTATATCCTTTTTTTTCACTATGTCAAGCAATTTTTTTAAATAAACGTAAAAAACACTTGAAAATATCCGTTATATGTGTTAGTATTACCTTGGTTGGGGGCGTAGCTCAGCTGGGAGAGCGCTTGAATGGCATTCAAGAGGTCATGGGTTCGATCCCCACCGTCTCCACCAGAAAAAGACCGATGCTTTGATACAAAGCATCGGTCTTTTTCAACGAAATAAATCCCATGCGGGATTTGTGAAATACGCAGTGCCGTGTGAAATATTGCTACGCAATGTGAAATGCGCTGCGGCGCATAAGGGATTTATTTCATTTCACTTGATGCGTCAGCGTCAAATCTCACAATTAAGTCGGTTCGTAGCCATGTCGTTCTGTGGGCCAA
>JAZQKT010000029.1:0-11841 GCA_045542295.1 Acutalibacteraceae bacterium | reverse complement strand
TAAATCCGTTAGGATTTACTGCGTTTTGTGTCTCGCACATCAAAAAATCCTTTATTTACAAAATTCTGCGACCTTAAAGGTGCGGTTTTTTGTTTGGATTTTGGTGAAGACAAGCACATAAGGCTAACGCCTATGTGTGCGAATGAGCCGAAAGACATTTAAAAACCGCCCTTTAAGGCTGGTTCGAGTTTAAATGCTTTGGCTATGTTTACTCAACTGTAACGGTTATAACGTCACTGTCGGTGCTTGCAATACCGTTGACTGTAACTCTTGCAAAGTAATAATATTTACCTGCTGTAAGGTCAGTAGGAATTTTAAGCTCTTCATCTGTTGCGCCTGCAATTTTAACTGCTGAATTTTTTTGAGCATCAGCACAGCTATACCACTGATATGTAAGCGAGCCCTCACTGGTTGCTGTAACAGATACGCTTTCATCTATTGAGCCCTCTGCGGTTTCAATATCTTCTGTAACTGCACTTACGGTAACCGCAGGTGATACCCACGCCCAAACAGCATCAAGACCGCTCTTCTTTACAAATACATCGTAATAAATGCGGTAATCAAACTTATAAGCATCAGCATCAATGTTCTGCTCGGGAGTGAAAATTCGCATATTCTCGGTTTTCTTTACAAGATGTGCGCCCGATTTTGGACATACGAGCATATATGTTTCACAAGCGGTAGTTTCGGGCTTGAAACCTGCCTCTGTACCAAAATCGTATGCGGTTTTCATACGCTCGGATACAACCGGAATAATTGCCACACCGTTAATTGATTTAACCTTAAGGCTAACCTCACCCTGCTTAAAATCACTTACGGTTATAAGCTTTGCAATTTCGGGTGAATTTTGAAGTGCCGCAAACATATAACTGTCAACAAATGCAACAAGCTCTTCATCATATCCCACTACCGACTGCACCTCATTTATAAGCTTGCAAAGAGTTTCAAAGGGCTTGCTTGTATCACCGTCAATAATATTTGCTCTTGATACTGCAAGACCGGCAAGCTTTGAAAGTACATAAGCATCGCACTCGGGTACAACCTTTGTGCGTACATATTCTCCCAAGATTTTGCCTGCAAGATTAGCAATACCTGTCTCATCCATGTCCTCGCGGTCAATCTGGAGTGAGCGCGCACGGTCCATCTTCATTGTGTAGGAGGTATTTGCAACTGTGATAGCACCCCTTGCAAAACCAGCCTCACGGTCATAATCGGCAAGTCCCTGAAAATCAATATCCGGTATAATTACGGTTTTAGCACCAACAAATTTGGTTGCAAGTGCATTATCAGCAAAAAAGCCTACAGCACTCTTTTGTTCAAACATTTTATCAAGTTCACTTGAATATTTAGTTACGTTTTCTAATGAATTAATAGACATATCCGTCATCCTTTCTTATTTCCAAAGTCCCTTTAAAAATTCTGCCGCTTCGGGAGAAGTGACGCCGTTTTTATTCTGTAACGATCCCATACTTCTTCTGTCGGCATTTTTTATTTCGGCTTCTGCCGCTTTTTGTCTCATTTTTTCTGCAAGCAAATATCTCAAATATTCATCAAGCAGCCTTGTGCCTTTAAGTCTGCTGTTTTCAAGCACCTCATCAGGCAAATCCTCCTGCTCCGTTATATCGGGAAAATACATTTTAACCTCATTTAAATCGGTTTCTGTTTCCTTTTTAACTGCCTGCTCTAACTGTAAAAATTGCTCTGCCAAGGCACGGTCACCGCCACACCTTTGGGTAAGCTCACTTTTGCGGTTTTCAAGTCTTTCACTTTTTAAACCTTCCAAAAACTCCGCAACACTTTTTCCGCTTTCCAAAGCGAGCGCTTTAAGGGCTTCATAATCCTTTTCGATAATCTCATATTTCATTCCCTTTTGCGCCAGCTCTGCTGCTTTTGCCGCGGTTATGTTTTTAATCTGCTTGTTAAATTTAACAGGTATTAAAATTTCTTCCTGCGGTATGGTAGCCGCAGTTTCTTTTTTACCCCCAAAATTCACAGCCGAATCTACCTTTGCTTCTGTCATAGGCTCTCCTTATCTGCAATTCTTCAAATCTGTTCACTGCCATCATAGTTAAGAAAATTTTCATATTCTTTTTCCAGTATGCTGCTAACCGTAAAATCTCTAATAAGCTTTTCCTTGCCGGGACCTTTGGGGTCACGTATAATACCATAGAAAAAGCCGCATAAAAAGGATACTGCCGCCAGCAACAACCAAACAACCATTGTCATACATCCCAGCCTCCGTTTAAATCATTACCGGATATATTTTCTGTTTTTACAGTTCTTTTACTGTTTTTTTGAGGATGAAAGAACTTAACATCCTCAAATGCGTATCTCAACGCATCGCACAAATGATTTTCGCTGTCCTTAGGCAAACGCTGACCCCTTTCGTTGCGCTTATCGTCATAAATATAGCTTGAAAGCTCTCTAATCATATTTCTGCAATTCGGCGCAACGGTTATCCTATACTCGTTTATAGCATTTATACCGTTTAAAATGCTGTCTCTGCCCTTGACAGACGGCGTTATCCTGCCTATTCCAAGCCTTTTTAAATCGTCATTCGATTTAGGCTCTGCCGAATCTGCCCTTATACGTTCTTTAGCAAATCCCATAGCTTTTATCCGCTCGGCTATATCGCAATTAAGCATTCTTTTTTCATAAACCTCTGCAAAAATAAAAATTTCTTTGTCAA
This sequence comes from Acutalibacteraceae bacterium, assembly GCA_045542295.1. Taxonomy (GTDB): domain Bacteria; phylum Bacillota; class Clostridia; order Oscillospirales; family Acutalibacteraceae; genus UBA737. Next base: position 9,152 of record JAZQKT010000029.1, on the reverse strand, counting down.
TGGGATTTGCCTTAAACGCCACAAAGGCGGTAGGATCGTTTGTATAACCGTAATCCAAGCCAAAAAAGCTTTTCCACTTGTATTCTTCTGCCTTTGGAACAGTTATTTGCCCCACCTGCCAATTTTCAAACACAAGTCCTTCCGAAACACCCCAATTTCCAAGCCCTGCAACGTCATATTTGCGGGGATTGGTTAGCTTCATTTTCTCAAATACCGTGCGGTCGGTTTCATCTAAAAACTCATTAACCAAATAGTTAGTTGAAAAAACCTCTGCATTGTCGGGTGTTTTGTCGAAAAAGCGTTTTTTGAGCCAATGGCCTTCGCTCCAAGGATTAAAGGTTACCGTAGTTTGCTTGTAAAGCGGAGAAGGAAGCTTACCCCTAGGTACAGAAAGATCAAGCAAATCAAAATCTGCTTCATTGGCAATTTCAAAGGCTTCCTCTATCCAAACATAATTAAGGTATCCTTTAGAAACGGTTGTGGATGCAAGCTTTAAAACATCATCGAAGCCCCTGAACAAAATTTTTTGGCCCGTTGGTTTATATACCATCTCTAAAGGAGAAACCGTATTGTTCCACAAATGCGATACATTAAGCCTTTCCTGCGCCCATTTAAGCTGTGCAAAGGTTGAATCCCTGTGCGTGTTCATTACCTGCCTTACTACAAGAAGATTGGTATTTTCCTCCCGCATAAGCCTGTAAATAAAATTAAGAGCAGTTGTTGCCGATTTTTTAGAGCCCTTGCCGCCCTTTAATACTCTGTACCTTTTTTTGCAGTGCCAGAATTCATCATAGCCACCGCCAACAATTTGCGACATCTTAATCTCTGATGTCGTCAACAATCATCACCGCCCTAGCCTGCTCCGACTTTAAGTCGTTTTTTTCGCTAACAATCGAACGCAACTCTTTAATAGCCGAAAGATCACCCGAAGCCGCCTTTTTATAAAGCGCAACCATAACAGCCGTTTTGCGTGTGGCATTCCTTATTTCAAAGCCTTCAGACTTAAGCGTCTCTACCTCTGTTTCGGATAGCTTCTCGTTAAGAAGCGTCTTCAAGGTTTTATAAAGCAGTTTATCGTTCTCTTTCATAGCATTTCCCTCCCGGCAAGAGCATAATAATCCAATTAAAACCGCCATTCACCGCCATACTTCTTTAGAATAAAAAAACAGACCCTTTTTAAGAGTCTGTAAAAGTATGAATATATATTAACAGTGAATTTTTATAAATTAAGAAACACAAGTGCTATAACGCCCACGCCAAGACCTATCCATTGGCTGGGCTTTAATCTTTCTTTAAAGAACACTACCGATGCCAAGGTGGTTATTGTGAGACCGCCAACGGCAATCCCGGGGTAAATCACGCTTGGGGAAAGGGTTGTGTGTGCCATAAGAATTATAAAAAGATTTAAAACTGCACTGCTGACACCTGCGGCGGCAGGGAGATACCAGGAATCCTTAACAACTGTATGCCAGCTTGAATGGTCCTCACGTAAGTAAAGAATGAGGCAAACTATAGCCGAAAACAGACTTGCAAAAACCATAAGCATACTGCCGTGCTTTTTATCAAATGCCATTTGCTCGTATTTCTGAACTATTGAACATCCCGCATTTCCTACAAGGAGCATCAAAGCAAAAAAGACCCATTTAAAGGATATTCCTTTGCTGTTCCGGTCTTTCTTGGTGCCGGTAAAAAAGCAAAGCACTAGGGCTATGGAAATTAAAATCAAGCCTATAATGGTGTTTTTGGTTGGTGTCACCGCCCAGAATACAAAGCCCCAAAATGAAACGGCAACCAAAGAAAGCTGTTTAATAAATGCTGTCAGTGCCACCGAGCCGCTTTTTAAAGCCTTTATATGACCAATCATAGCCAAAGTGTAGCAAATTCCGTATCCGGCAGAATAAAGCAAAACCTTTGGCTCAAACGAAAAATCAAATATGTAGATTATTGACCAGCTTATGAAAACACTGCAGGCAATAAGCAGATTATAAAGGTTTGAAACGTGATGTCGGTTTGAATTTTTTACATTAAAGCATGTGCCAAATATGCTGAGCGATGCAGAAAAGACCATCGCCGTAAGCAAATATAGATAAGGCATTTGTTAAAACACTTCCCTAAAAGAGCCATAGCCCTTTAATTTATGAATAATATAATATCACTTTTAATTTTTTTATGCAATAGCAATTTGACATTTTTATGTAAATAAGCTATAATTTTAAAAAACAAAACAAGAAGGTTTTTAAATGGTAAAGTTTATTATTGTCCGTCATGGATATAGTGTTACAAACAAGTTACGTAAATTTGCCGGTCAATCGGATGTACCGCTTGACGATATGGGCTTTGAGCAGGCAAAAAACACTGCTGAATACGTTTTGGAAAACTATGATATTGACAGCATTTATTCGAGCGATTTGTGCCGAGCTATTGATACCGCAAAGCCGGTCTCTGAAGCACTTGGGCTTCCGATTAATATAGAAAAAGGCTTGCGTGAAATCAGTGCAGGCTGTTGGGAAGGCAAATTTATTGACGATATTAAGGCAGAGTACCCCGAGGAATTCAGACAGTGGGCTACCGACGTAGGCAACGCCCGTTGCGGTGACGGTGAAAGCTCGGCAGAGCTTAATGAACGCTGTAAAAAAGTATTCAAAAAAATTGCTCGTGAAAATGAGGGTAAAACTGTACTTATTGCAACACACGGCGGTGTTATAAGAGCAATTCGCTGTATGTGGCTTGGAATTTCTTTGGACGGTATGAAGGACGTGCCCCATGTAGCAAACGCATCTGTAACCGTAGCTCTTTATGATAACAAAACAGATAGCGCAGAGCTTACTCTTATAGGATATAATAATCATCTAAAGGATCAAGTAACGGAATTTGTCGTTACGGTTTAATTTTAAAAAGCGGTACAGCAGCTTTAGACTACTGTACCGCTTTTACTTTATTTTGTAGCTTTTTTGACATCTTCTTTATGTCCTAATACCAAAATATGCTCATTTTCCTTAAAAACATAGTTAGCTCCTACATTTGGAAATACATCATCACCTGTTTTGTAAGCGATAATATTAAGATTGTAGCGCTTTCTGAAATCAAGGTCAATAATAGTCTTGCCAATCCATTTTGGTAGAGCTTCAATTTCAAAAATTGCATAATCATCCGAAATATTTATACAGTCAAAAATTCTGCTTGAGCTTTCCATACCCGCTATTCTGCGTGCAATATCCTGCTCGGGGTAGATTATACTGTCAGCACCGTTTCGTAGCAAGAATTTTGCTTCAATATCACGGTCAGCAGCACTGTAAACCTTTTTTGCACCAAAGGATTTTAGCAGGTCGGTGATTTCAAGACAGTTTTGAAAAGCATCACCCACGCAAACAAAGCAGGCGTTAAATTCATCTACACCAAAGCTTTCAATAACCTCGGGAATGGTGCAATCACATACCCTTGCGGAAACTACCGAGGAAAGCACGTCGGCAATAGCGGCCTCATTGCGATCAGCCACCATAACTTCACTGCCGGTATTTAAAAGCTCTCGGCAAAGATGATGACCTAAAGATCCCATACCTATTATAAGAAATGATTTCATAATTTTCTTCCTAACTTTAATTTACTATCCAACGGTTATCTGCTCCGTGGGGTATGAAACGGGAGGTAAAGAGCGTTTTTCAAATAATGCCAACGCAAACGATACACTTCCCACACGACCGCAAAACATAAGAAAGGCTGTGAATATTGCCGAAAAGGTGTTTAGCTCGCGTGTGATACCTGTTGTCATACCAACAGTGCCCATTGCTGAAAAGGCTTCAAACATAGAGTCCTGTAAAGGCAGTCCGTTTGATGCGCTTATTATAAATGTTCCTACTAGTGCCAACAATAAATTAATGCTTATAACGGTTACAGCTTTTTTTAGAGCAGCATCGTCAAGCCTGCGTTTAAAGCAGTTTGGTTGCCGACCTCTAACGGTTGACGCCAAATAAATAAGTATAACCGCAACGGTTGTTGTTTTAACACCGCCTGCTGTAGAACCCGAGCTTCCGCCCGTAAACATAAGCAGAGAGGTAAAAAGCTTTCCGCTGTCAGAAAGTGCGGCGGTATCAGTTGTGTTAAAGCCTGCCGTTCTTGCTGTAGCCGAGCCGAAAAGGGAGGATAAAATCTGATCTTTGGGGGACATATCTTTAAAGCTGCCGCCCGATTCAAATATCCATAAAACAAGAGCACCGCCGAAAATTAAAACAACTGTTGCTAAAAGAACGATTTTGGTGTGCAGGCGGTAACGCCTAAAATGATGACGGTGGGTGATAATATCCTCCCACACAAGAAAGCCTATACCGCCTATAACAATTAAAAGAATAAGGGTTGTATTTATTAAAATATCTCCCCTAAAGGCTGTGAAGGAAGAATACTCACCTGAATAGCGACCTAAAAGGTCAAAGCCCGCGTTGCAAAAGGCTGAAATTGAATGAAACAGAGAGTAATATATGCCCCTTAACCAACCAAATAACGGGATAAATCTTATCGAAAGCAGTAAAGCCCCACCCAGTTCACATACTGCTGTTCCGATAATAATTATTCTAACAAGCCGCCTCATTCCACCAAGACTTTCGGTGTTAATGCTTTCAGCTAAAAGCGCTCTTTCACGCAGTCCGGTATGTTTGGTAAAGAGTTGAACGGTAAAAAGGGCAATTGTCATAAACCCAAGACCGCCAAGCTGAATCAGAGTTATAATAACCAGTTGTCCGAAAAGTGACCAATAAGTTACAGTATCATGGAGAATCAGTCCCGTAACACAGGAACTTGAAACCGCAGTGAAAAAGGCTGAAACAAAGCCTGCACTTTCGCCGCTGCGCGTCGCAAATGGAAGCGCTAAAAGAAGCGTTCCTACCGCAACCATTATTAGAAAACCTGCGGCTATAAACTGAATGTGGGAAAGATGTCTTTTTTTCATATCTACCGCCAATTACTTTATTAATAAATATATTGTATTACAAAATCGTTTACAATTCAACATTTATTATTTAAAAGAATAAAAAAAGTCTGTACAAAATCAGTACAGACCTTCTTTAACTTAATAATTAAAGCTTGAAAATAAGCTTGAGCCAGCTTTTAACAGAATCAAGCCACATTGAAGCATGAGTGATGCTTGGGGTCACATTATCCAAGGTGTGAATATCGCAGGTTGAAAGACCGTGCGAACCAAAGGGATATATATGTAATTCAACGGGGACCTTATTTGCCACAAGCGCTTTTGCGTAACGGAAGCTGTTTTCAACGGGAACACAGGTGTCCTCTGCAGTGTGCCAAATAAATGCAGGCGGTGTTTTTTCGTCCACCTGACATTCACAGGAAAAGTATTCTTTCTCGGCCTCTGTTTCGGGCTCGTGACCTATAATTTGTAAAAAGCTTCCGTGATGGGTACAGCTAAAGTCTGCAGTGATAACAGGATAGCCTAAAACAGTAGCATTTACCGATTTGCTGTTTGGGAAAACCTCGCGAACTTCCTTGCAGTCATACATTGTCGAGTAATGAGCAGCTAAATGACCGCCGGCAGAAAAACCTGCTATTGCTATTTTTTCAGTGTCGCAATACCATTTTTCTGCATTTTCATAAATAACCTCAATTGCCGCCGCAACCTCGCGTATTTGGGTTGGAAAGCGATAACCGTTGGTTGAATAGGTCAGAACAAAAACATTGTAACCCTCGGGCAAAAAATGCATTGCTACAGGCTCTGCTTCGCGCGCAGAACAATAGCCATAACCGCCGCCCGGGCATACAAGCATACAGGGGCGTTTTGAAAGGCCCGCGTTGTCACCCGACATTTTGTTGGGTAAAATAACATCTAAAGTAGGGTTTGCATTATTTTCGCCTAAAAAGGGAAAACGATCTTTTAGTTGAATTTTTTCAGAATACATAAGAACACCTCATTCACGAGTTTAATTCATTTAAATCTTAACACCCAATCCAATAATAGTCAATATTAAAAACCATGAGTGACAAATTTTTTATTTAATTTTAATGCTGATTTCTCCCGAGGAAAGATATTCTGTCTTGCCGTTTTCGTATTTTACCGCCAAACGGCACTCGTCATCTATATCAAGGGCAGTAGCGCCTAAAACATGTTCATTTTTAATCACATCAATTTTTTTGCCTATAACACAGCTTTTTTTACGATAGCTTTCCAAAAAGCTTTTTTGCTCAAGCTTTTCGTAATAATTAAAAAAGTTTTCTAAAATTTTTGCACAAAGTCGGTTTCTTAAATTTTCCTCTAACCTTTCGGTAACGGCTCCTGCAATATTCTCAATTTCGGGAGAAAACCCGTTTTTAGGCGTATATACATTAATACCCAAACCCAAAACAGCCCAGTTAAAGCCACCGGTTTCAGTATTAAGCGAGCCCTCGGTTAAAATTCCGCATACCTTTTTTCCGTTTATAAAAATATCATTGACCCACTTAATTGATGCTGACTTACCGCAGATTTTTTCAACCGCATCACAAACGGCAACTGCAGCCGCCGCAGTTATAAGAACGGATTTTTCTGCCAAAAGGGTAGGCTTTAACAAAATACTCATATATATGCCTGTGTTTTCAGGGGAATAAAATCTGCGGTCATACCTTCCCCTGCCGCCTGTTTGACTATTGGCAATTATTACTCTGCCCTCCGATTCGCCCTGCTTGGCCAGCTCCTTTAAATAGCTGTTGGTAGAGTCTATCTTTTCTAAAACTGTTATATTAAATCTTTTTGGGTTTTTAAGTTCACTTAAAATACCGTCTTTTCTCAAATTCAAAGCCAATCGCTCCTTTAAAAAACTGCGGCACCGCAAAAACGGTGCCGCAATAAATTTTTAGTCTATTTCAACCAAAATATTCTGATTGTTTCTGTTGGCGGCGGCACGCATTACAACACGGATAGCATTGGCAATTCTGCCCTGCTTTCCGATAACACGTCCCATATCCTGCTCTGCAACATGGAGATGATATACAATTACACCTTCAGCATTAGGCTCATCAACAGTAACAACAACCTGGTCGGGGTTTTCAACCAAACCCGCAGCCAAAGAAATGAGAAGCTCTTTCATTAGATTAATCCTCGCTTTGAAAATTAAAGAACACCGTTCTTCTTGAGTAAAGCCTTAACTGTATCAGTAGGCTGAGCTCCGTTAGAAATCCACTTTTTAGCCTTCTCACTGTCGATATTTACGATAGCGGGGTCTTTAGTGGGGTCATAGGTGCCGATTTCCTCGATGAAACGACCATCTCTGGGGTAACGAGAATCAGCAACAACTACACGGTAGAAAGGAGCACGCTTTGCGCCCATTCTGCGAAGTCTGATTTTAACTGCCATTGTTTTTCCACCTCCGTTTGTGAAATTTATATATTTAAGATTTTAAACCTTAAAAACCGAAATTACCGAAGTTCGAGGGCAAATTCATACCCCTCATCATCTTCTTTTTGCCACCCTTTGAGTTCATTTGCTTGAACATCTTTTTCATTTGTTCGTATTGCTTCATAAGGCGGTTTACATCCTCAACCTTAACTCCCGCACCTGCGGCAATTCTCTTTCTTCTTGAGGCATTTATAATGTCAGGCTTGGCTCTCTCCTTTTTGGTCATCGAGGTTATAACCGCCTCGATGCGAAGCATCTGCCTGTCATCAATATCAACATCTCTTAACTGTTTTTCCATACCGGGCATCATTGAAAGGATGCTTTTTATTGAGCCCATTTTCTTAATTTGATGAAACTGGTCGAGCAAATCGTTCATATCGAACTTGTTTTCAGCCAAGCGTCTTGCGGTTTCCTCGGCCTTTTTCTCATCAAGCTGGGTTTCCGCTCTTTCAATCAGTGACAGCACATCGCCCATACCGAGAATTCTTGAAGCCATACGGTCGGGGTGAAACTCATCCAACTGGTCAAGTTTTTCGCCCATACCCGCAAACATAATAGGTTTGCCTGTAACCGCTTTAACCGATAGTGCCGAACCGCCTCTTGTGTCACCGTCGAGCTTGGTCAAAATTATGCCGTCGATTTCCAAAATATCATTGAAAGCCTTGGCAATGTTAACCGCATCCTGACCCACCATTGAGTCAACAACAAGCAAAATGTTATCAACCTCAACCGCTTGGGTGATACGCTTTAATTCGTCCATAAGCTCGGTGTCAACATGAAGTCGACCCGCAGTATCTATAATAAGGTAATCGTGGCCGTAGTCTCTAGCAAAGGCTACTGCCTTTTTAACAATTTTTTCAGGCTTTTCAGTACCCATTTCGAAAACGGGAGTATCAACAGCACGACCTACAACCTTTAACTGCTCAATAGCGGCGGGACGGTAAATATCACAAGCCGCAAGTAAAGGTCTATGGCCCTTAGCCTTTAAATATTTTGCAAGTTTTGCCGAATGGGTGGTTTTACCCGAACCCTGCAAACCGCACATCATAATTATTGTGGGGATTTTGTTGGCGGTTTTAAGACGGGCATGCTCGCTTCCCATTAAAGCGGTAAGCTCTTCTTTAACAATTTTTACCACCATTTGAGGTGCGGTAAGGCTTTCCATAACATTGGCGCCGATACATTTTTCGGCAACAGTGTTGGTGAAGTCCTTGGCTACCTTGTAGTTGACATCGGCTTCAAGCAAGGCTAAACGCACTTCACGCATTGCGGTTTTAACATCAGACTCAGTTAGTCTGCCTTTGGAACGCAATTTTTTAAAGACGCCGCTTAACTTATCAGACAAATTTTCGAATGCCACTACTTGTCACCCCTTTACAAAGTTTCGATTATTTTTAAAATTTCACTTACTGCCTTTTCGTCGCCTGTTTCGGCCTTTTCGGAAAGTTCTTTAAGTCTCAAAAAACTTTGACAAAAGCCACATTCCTTTTCCCAAGAAAGCATTTTGTTTTCGGCACGTCGGATGTTATCGCTAACGCCTTGCCTTGTAATGCCCTCGTTTTCGGCAATTTCCGAAAGGGAAAGGTCTTCATTATAATAATGCTCGGTCAGACTTCTTTGCTTTTGGCTTAAAAATCTGCCATAAACATCTAAAAGGGCGGAAAATTCTAAATTTTTTCCCATATAATCTCACCGAGTTTGAATTATAGCACACATTTTACGCTCTGTCAAGTTTTTTTCTTTACACCCGAAAGAAAAATAAAAAAAACATACACCT
>JAZQKT010000028.1:0-11838 GCA_045542295.1 Acutalibacteraceae bacterium | reverse complement strand
ACCAAAAATTACAAATAATTTCACTCAAGAGTAATTAAAATGAAATTCATACGGTTGTATAAATCATTTCACCCTCTCCCGATAATGATACGTCACATTCGTTTGGAATGAAAATACTGTCACCCTTTTTTATAGTGAATTCTTCATTGGAATACTTAACAGTAATTATTCCGTTAAGCACCAAAAAGGAAGCTGTTTTTTCGCTTATCTTCATTTCGCCGTTTAAGGCTACCTTATAGGTTTCAAAATATTCACAATCAGCAAGCTTTCTTACCTTGCCGTAGGTGCAACAAATTTCTTCGCCTGTATTTCCGTAGGGGCGGTTAGGGACATCCGTCACCGTAACGTCTAACGCTTTATCAATATGAAGCTCTCTGGGTTTACCGTCAGCTCCCAGTCTTCCGTAATCCGAGACACGGTATGTTGTGTTGGAATTTTGCTGTATTTCGGCAATAAGTATCCCGGCTCCTATTGCGTGCAGAGTGCCTGCCGCAATAAAGAATACGTCTCCTTTTTTAACAGGAACATAATTTATAACCTTGTCAAGCGTATTGTTTTCAATACGCTCCTTAAATTCAAGCTTACTTATTGCCTTATTAAACCCGTAAGCAAGCTTTGAATCCTTGGCACAATCAACAATATACCACATTTCGGTTTTGCCGTATTCACCCTCATTTTTAAGGGCGTATTCATTATCGGGATGAACCTGAACCGAAAGCCTATCTTTAGCGTCAATAAGCTTTATGAGTATGGGAAACTTGTCGGTATAGCCCCAAAGCTTTAAAACCTCGTCGAGCGGTTTATCTTTATGCTCACCGTTTAAAATAATATTTGTGCCGTCCTTATGGCAGGAAAGCATCCAGCCTTCGGCGGCTATTTTCTTTTCGGTCTCAAACCCGAAATCTTCTTTAAGGCGTGTGCCGCCCCAGATATAATCCTTTATAACAGGCTTTAGCAATAATGGGTACTTTTTCATAAAAACCTCTTTTATAATATTGGTATTTATAATGGTTATAGAGATTTGAAATAGTGTAATTTTACATTATTTCGACACCAAATCTTTGATTTTGTCTATGTCCATTGCAATGAATATAGGCGAAATTAAATTTCCACAAATTGGAATTTGCTAAAGCCGATAAAATCGGCTTGTCGAAACACTTTTAAGCGTTTGGACATTCTATAATCATTATAAGTTTAAAAAAATTTTAAGATTTGAAGCTGTAAACCGTATACGGCATCTTGGACGCTGCGCGTCTTGCAATCATTTTTCTTTGCAGGATACTCCATCCCTGTCTGCCGTCAATTTGTTTTTTGTGCAGGTCATTACAATAATATAATAATATCGGGTGTTCGCATACCTCTTCAATTTTTTTAACAAACTGCAGCAGTATTTCCCCGTTAAACGGATTAAAAAGGTAAAACACCGTAGCTTTTTTTATAATATCTTCACATTCCAAAATGCTTTTAGAAAAAATTTCAATATTAGAACAGTCTTTTGTTCGCATTTTTGCTGTAGCTGCAACATCACTGTCAAGCTCAACGCCGATTAAGCGGCCGTTGAATTTTTGCATATAAAGATATGTAAGCACCCTGCCTTCGCCGCAACCAACATCAACAAAAACATCATTTTCCTTTAAAGGAAACGCTTTGAAAATTGCTTTTAAGCAACGGTAATCAGTACTTTGTGTTGCATAGGCACCATTTTCTTTGTATTTACTTTCCTTAATTCCGTTAAGGTATATACCGCCTATTTTTTTATCTTTATGGCGCTCCAGCAGCGTAAAATATTTTTTATATATTACGGTTCTGATTTTACGGAACAGACCAGAAAAATCGCCTTTGGAGATATAATTAAAAGCTTTCTTTAGTTTTTTAATCATAAAAAGCCACCTAAAATTTAATTTTTGTTTTCATTTAATATATTATAGCAAAAACTTATACATATTACAAGACAAAACGTACCGTGTCCAACAATTGTCATTCAAATCACTTGACAATAGAACGAATGTTCGGTATAATGGTTGTATTCTATAATCATAATAAAGTGATTGGGAGGTGAAGTATTTGCCACTTACAAAATATGAAGGGATTAAAAGCTGCTGTTTTACCGGCTATCGTCCTGCAAAGTTTCCGTTCAGCCTTTGCGGAGAGGAACAGAAGTATAAAAAATTTGAACACGCCCTGGTTGAAGAACTGCTCGAACTTATAGGGAGCGGTTGCAGAACATTTTACAGCGGAATGGCAATGGGCTTTGATATAATTGCGGCAGAAATCGTGCTTATGCTTAAAAAGATTTACGGGTTTGAGGATATCGTTCTTGTTTGCGTGCTTCCCTTTGAAAAGCAGGCAGAAAGCTTCACTTCGTTTTGGAAGGACCGTTTTTATGCGGTTTTGGAGCAATGTGACCGCAAACTTATTTTGTCGGAGGAATATTTTACCGGTTGCTACCAAAAACGCAACACCTTTATGGTGGATAACAGTGATTGTGTACTCACCTGGTATGACGGCAAGCCCGGCGGTACACGCGGAACACTTGAATATGCCTCCAAGAGACATAAGCATATAATAAACACCTGCAATACCGCTAATGAAAGCTTTTCAATACAAACCTTTTTTGAAATAATATAACCTCTAAACGCATCGGTTTAGAGGTTGCTTTTCGTTGTACAATGATGTTGCTTCACTTTGTTCGCAGTTGATGCGATGTTTGCTCCAAACATTAGGCGCAGCCGACATCATTAGCGAAGTGAACATAATTAGCGACAGCGACATCATTTGCCAAAGTCAAACATCATTCAAAAAGACCGCTTTCGTCTAGAAGACAAAAGCGTTCTTTTTGTTTGGTCTGAGTGGCGGGACTTGAACCCACGGCCTCTACCACCCCAAGGTAGCGCGCTACCAATCTGCGCCACACCCAGATATTAATTTAATTTGCAAAAAGCTGAAGACGTATAATTCATTCAAACGCGCGCTCCGCTTACTCTTGCGGTGCCCGAAATTTTTATCAGCAATAGACATTATAACACAAATTTTTAATTTGTCAACAAAAAAATAGTGCCGATAAAAAATTTTTATCGGCACTTAAAACACTAATCTGCAAAACCGGATTCAACAAGTGCTACAAGACCATCAAGAGCTTCCTTTTCGTCAGAGCCGTCAACAATAATTTTAATTGTTGTGCCGCCAACGATGCCTAAAGAAAGAACACCTAAGAGGCTCTTTGCATTTACTTTTCTCTCATCCTTTTCAACCCAAATAGATGACTTGAACTCATTTGCCTTCTGAATAAAGAAGGTAGCGGGACGAGCATGAAGACCAACCTGATTCTGAATAACTACATCTTTAACGCACATAGTAAAATCTCCTTAAATGATTAATGGGAATGTTTTTTGTTCTATTTGTAGCGGAAATGCTATGTTTGTATTATACCACATTTAATGCACAAGTCAATTATTTGTGAAAAAGTTCTAATATTTATCCAACAAACGCAATTTTCAGAGTTCTTGATTTGTGCATTTTTTCTACAATTACTTTTATTAATCTAAAAAAATTCCATTCTTTTTAAGCAGCTTTTTATCCTCTTGGGACAAGGATTTGGCCGTTAGCATATCGGGACGCTTTTCAAGAGTCAGCAGAATGGATTGAATTTTTCGCCAGTCGTTTATTTTTGCGTGATTTCCGGAAAGCAATACCTCGGGTACTTCACGTCCGTTCCAAACGGCGGGCTTTGTATATTGCGGATATTCAAGCAAGCCGCCGAAATGGCTTTCTTCTTCAAAACACAAATCGTCCGACAAAACGCCGGGGAGCATTCTGCAAACAGCATCGGCAACAGTTAGGGCAGGCAATTCGCCGCCGGTTAAAACATAGTCGCCTATAGAAATTTCCTCATCCACGATTTCATCAAGAACACGTTGGTCAACACCCTCATAATGACCGCAAAGAAGCACCAAACGGTCAAGCCTTGAGAGCTCAACTGCCTTTTTTTGGTTGAAGGTTTTGCCCTTTGGAGACATATATACTAAATGGGGCTTTGGCTCATTCTCGCTGTAAAGGCTTTTAAAGCAATCGTAAATCGGGGATGCCGCCATAACCATTCCCATACCGCCGCCGTAGGGAGTATCGTCAACCTTGTTGTGCTTATTTCCTGCAAAATCACGTATGTTTGTACAAACAATTTCTACCTTGCCGGCTTTCCTTGCTCTTCCGATAATGCTTTCACTGCATACCTGCTCGCACATTTCGGGGAAAAGGGTTAAAATATCAATCCTCATCATCAAAAATTCCCTTCAAAGGTCTAATAATAATTTCGCCCTCATTAACGTTTACCGAAACAATTATTTCGTCAATTGCAGGGACAAGATATTCCTTTTCTTCTTTAGATATATGCCAAACATCATTGGCACCTGTAGCCGAAACATCTGTAAGGGTTCCTAAAATTTCATTGCTGTCAGCGTCTTTTACGGTACAACCGATGAGGTCGGTTATGAAATATCTGTCCTCGGGTAAATTTACGTCTTTGCGGCTGATATAAATAACCTTATTGCGAAGTGCTTCAGCCTTTTCAATACTGTCAATGCCCTTTAGTGACATAAGTATAACATTTCCGTGGGGCTGTACAGATTTTATTTCGTATTTTGTTTCACCGAAAGAATCGGTGTAGATATATTTAAATTGTTGCAAAAATTCACCGGAATCGCACCAGCCCTGAACACGGAGCATACCCTTTATGCCGTGCGTACCGACAATTTTTCCTGTTTCAAGAAATTGCTTTAACATACGTCCTCCAAAGGTTTTTGTTTATTTTAACACAGTGTAATTGCTTTTTCAATAAATAACGTATCTCTATTTGAAAATCAGTACTTTTTGTTTTGCAGTGCCAGCTCTGTCTTGTAAATTTCCTGTGCGGCCTGCTTGTCCGAATTTACTACTATATATGTGTAAATTGAATCAAGAATAGTTAGCTGGGCTATACGTGAGCTCATCGCAAGTATTGAATGCTGGGTTTCCTCTGCGCGTGTAAATAGGGCATAGTCGCAGGCTTTAACGATGGGGGATTGCCCGTAATTAGTAATGCAAACGGTCGTAGCACCGCCTATTTTGGACAGCTCGAGAGCCTCAATTATATCTTTTGATGAGCCTGAATGTGAGATGCCTATAGCCACACTTTTACGGTCAAGGTGGGTGGCAATTATAGCCTGCATATGATTATCACAGCAAGCCTGCGCATTAAAGCCGAGGCGCAGGAATTTATGTGCGGCATCCTGCGCTATTGAAGCTGAATTTCCAAGCCCGAAAACAATGATTCTTTTTGAATTCATTATTGCATTTGCGGTTTTTTCAAGCATTTCGGCATCAAGTATGGTTTCGGTGTTCAAAAGCGAGACGGAAATATCTGTTATACGTTTTTTGAAAATGTCAAAGCAGTTGTCCTCTTTGGTGATTTCTGAACTTAAAGAAGAAGCAGAATTTATTTCACCTGCAAGCCCGATTTTAAGTGATTGATAACCGTCAAACCCTAAACGGCGGGCAAAGCGTACCACCGTGGCATCTCCGCAACCGCAACGCTCGGCAAAATCACTTATGGATGCGTTTATTATATCATTGGTGTTTTCAAGTATATAATCTGCGATTCTTTTTTCTCCGGGGCCCATTTGAGACCGCATAAATCTTATTTTATGGAGTGTTGATTCCATTTTACACCTCAAAACGAAAAATATTTTCATAATTTTCTCATATTTTTTTAAAAATGTCAATAATAATGAAAAATTTTTTCAAAAACTGTTGCGAATGTTCACTTGATTTGGTATTCTATATTTGTAGAAATTTGCAATTTGCAAGGGAGGAATTTTAATGTTTGATTACAATGTAAAAATCGGTCTTGTTGCTATGCGCCGCAACACTACCGACCGTCCTCGTGGCACTTTCCTTACTTGGTATTCTGCTGAACAGCGCGGCAAAAAGTTCGTGGATTACATAGAGGAAAATTTCACAACCGATAAGGTAAGCTTTGTTGACAACAAGGGTATTGGTATCGAGAATCTTGTTTTTGACGATGCTTCGGCTAAAGAGGTTGTTGAACGCTTTAAAAAGGAAAACGTTGATGCAGTTATGATTATTAACTGTAACTTCGGTAATGAAGAGGCTGCTGCCGATATTGCAGAAGCTCTCGGTAAGCCGGTTCTTTTATGGGCACCGCTTGATGATGAGTATTATGTTGACGGTATGCGTCCTACTGATTCGCAGTGCGGACTTTTTGGTTTATCACGTCAGATGCAACGTTTCCACATACCTTTCTCACACTTGCCTTGCTGCAGAGTAGAAAGCCCCGAGTTTAAAGAGGGTCTTGAAAGCTTTATAAGAGTTACCTGTATGGTTAAAAACTTTAAGGGTATGCGTATCGGTCAGGTTGGAACACGTCCGGCTCCTTTCTTCTCGGTTATCTGGAACGAGGGCGAGCTGATGGAAAAATTCGGCGTAAAAATTGTTCCTATCAACTTTGCAATTATTGAGCAGAGAATGAAGACTGCTGAAACTGACTATGCCGATGAAATTGCCGAGTATGAGCAGTATTTCTTGACCAACTACGAGCTTGACGATTTAACCCCCAAATACATAAAGCCTATGGCTGTAATGACAGCGATGTATAAGCATTTATTTGAGGAGTTTAACCTTGATGTTATTTCGGCAGAGTGTTGGACTGCTACACCTGTTATGTTTGACGGTTTGGCTCCCTGTGCTTTGTACGGACTTCTTAACGAGATGGGTTATATGATTTCTTGCGAGAGTGACGTTCACTGCGCAATGACAATGGCACTTCTTAAATGTGCAACGCTCGGTGAGGGCAGACCGCTCTTTGGTGAATTTACTGTACGTCATCCCGAAAATAAAAATGCCGAGCTTTTATGGCATTGTGGACCTTTCCCGATTGCTGAAATGGCAGAGGGCACAAAGGCTCGTCTTGTGAATCAGCGTGCATGGCTCAGAGGAAGAGATGGTGAATATACAGTAGCCCGTATTGACCAAGAGCATGGCGATTATATGATTCTTCCTCTCAAATGTAAGACTACCGAAGGTCCTGCTACTCACGGTACATACATTTGGGGCGAATTTGCTGATTTACAGGCAGTTGAAGACAGACTTCTTGACGGTCCTTATATCCACCACTTTGTTGAAATGCGTGGCGATTATACTAAAGAAATTAAAGAATTCTGCAAATATTTCCCCAACCTTAAGGTTGATGAAAGTGTAAAATAATTAATTATAAAATAAATTTTAAAGGAGACATTAAAATGCAAATCCAGATGAATGAATTTTTGTTTGCGATGATTCTCACAGAGCTTGAAGACGCTGTAGGCGTAGAAAACTGCTCTACAAGAGCAATCGACAAGGTAACACACAGTGTTGACTATTATTGGTTGTCCCGTATGTGGGCAGACCGTGGTTGCCGTATGCCCGAGGCTGACATTGTTGTTTGCCCTAAAGATGCTACCGAGGTTTCTAAGGTTTTAAAAATTGCTAACTATTATAAGCTTCCCGTAACCACTTGGGGTGCAGGCGGCGGTACACAGGGCGGTGCTATTCCTGTTGCTGGCGGTATCGTGCTTGATACCAAGAGAATGAACAAAATTTATGAGGTTAACACCGAGGGTATGTACATAGAGTGCGGCACAGGCGCTATCTATAAGCACATTGAATGGGCTGCAAACGAGGTTGGTAAGGCTACAATGCACTATCCTTCTTCACTTACCTGCTCAACCGTTGGTGGCTTCTTGGCACACAGAGGTATCGGTGTTGTTTCTACCAAGTACGGTAAGATTGACGATATGGTACTTAAAATGGAGGTTGTTCTTCCTAACGGTGATATAATTGAAACCTGTTCTGCTCCTAAACACGCAGCAGGCCCTGACCTTAACCAAATTTTCATTGGCTCTGAAGGTACTTTAGGTATTATCACAAAGGCACAGATTAGAATTTTTGATCAACCCGAGGAGAGACGCTTCCGTGGCTTCTTATTCCAGGATATGACAGGCGCTTTCAAGGCAAGCCGTGAATTATTACAGAAGTTTAAGCCCTCGGTTATGCGTCTTTATGATGAGGCTGAAACCGCATCTCTTATTAAGAAAATCGTTGGCGTTGAGCGTAAGGGCGCATTTATGAACGTTGCTTACGAGGGCGTTAAAGAGATGGTAGAGGTTGAGGAGAAGATACTTCTTGATACCTTTGCAAAATACGGCGCAGAAGATTTGGGCAGTGAATACGGTGAAAAGTGGTGGAAAGAGAAGATTACCTTCTTCTATCCCGGCCATATGATGGATATTCCCCAGTGCTTCGGTACAATGGATACTATAGCTCCTTACGGCAAGATTGAAGAAATCTACTGGGCAATGAAGGAAGCTATTGAAACAAACTTCCCACAGGCAAAGTTTATTGCTCACTTCTCTCACTGGTATGAGTGGGGCGCAATGGTTTATGACCGCTTTATTGTTGAAGGCAAGGATGTTCCCGAGGATCCGGTTGAGGCTTTAAGACTTCATCAGGCAATCTGGACCTGTGGTGTAAGAACAGCTCTTAAGCACGGCGGTGTTGTTAATGATCACCACGGTGTAGGTATTAAGCTTGGACGTCTTATGAAGGAACAGTACGGTCCTGCAATGCAGGTATTTGAAAATCTTAAAAAGACACTTGACCCCAACGGTATTATGAATCCGTTTAAGCTTGGTCTTTAATATAGGGAGGTAATTAGTTATGATGATGTCAGATAAATGTAAACAGCATGTTGATTCTTGCCGTTTCTGCTGGATGTGCCACCACATTTGCCCTATCGGTAATGCTACCGGTCAGGAAAGAAATACAGCAAGAGCAAGAGCTCTCGGTATCTCTCTTGTAAACCGTGAGGCTATGGATTTAAGCGAAATAATGGATAATATTTACGAGTGCTGCACCTGCGGCGCTTGCGTTCACGACTGTGTAACCGGTTGGGATCCTGTTATGTTCACAAAGGAAACAAGACTTCAGGCAGCTCTTGAAGGCAAGACCCCTGCATATATTATGGCTCTTGTTGAAAACTGCCTTAATACAGGCAATGCTTACGGCAAAACCGAAACCTGCGAAAATTTGAGCGAAGCTATAAAGGCTCATGCTGATAAAAAGGATACATTGCTTCTTTTAGGTGTTGATGCTAAATTTATGGCTTGCAAACAGGCTTTAAAGGCTATCAACGTTCTTGATAAAGCGGGTGTTGATTTTGCAGTGCTTGAAAATGAGCCTGCAACAGGCGCACAGCTTGATTTCCTTATCGGTGCCGCTAATGAGACCAAGGAGCAGATGACTGCTTGTGCCAAGGTTCTTGATGAGTATAAGACCGTTGTGGTTTATGATCCTAACGATGCAAAGGCTGTTAAGCAGCTCTACAAAGAGTATGGCATTGAGGTTGTGCCGCAAGTTGTTACATACACCTCTTTTGTTGCAGGCCTTATTAAGGACGGCAAGCTTGAGGCAAAGAATAGCGGTAAGGCTGTTGTATTCCAAGATCCTTATCAGTTATCACGTGACCTTGAGGAAACCGAAGAACCCAGAGAAATTGTTAAGGCCTATGCAAATCTTTCAGAAATGCTTCTTAATCGCACTGAAACTGTTTGGGCAGGTAACATTCTTATGGCACAGTATATGCCCGAGGTTGTTAAAAAGGTTGCCGAGCGCAGAATTTTTAATGCTCAGAGTATAGGTGCGAATGCCATTGTTACTGCTTGTGTAGGTGAGTATGTATCTCTTAAGGCTGTAGCAAAAGATGTTGAAATTATTTCTATCGAAGATTTGATTTTAGGTTAATAGGAGGGGACAGCAATGTTAGTTAATTTAAAACAGATTATCGGTATGGCTGAAGAGGGCGGCTACTGTATCCCAGCTTTCAATGTTTATAATACCGAAACAATCATGGGTGTTATCAAGGCTGCTGAAGAGGCTAAAGCTCCTGTTATTATTCAGGTTTATCCCCGTCTTGTTAACGAAGAGGTTGGCTATTATTTAGCACCTGCTATTTTACCAGCTGCTAAAATAGCTACTGTTCCCGTTTGCTTCCATCTTGATCACGGTCCTTCAGAGCTTGAGGCACAGAAGATTTTATACTGGGGCGCTACAGGTATTATGTATGACGGTTCTGTTCATCCTTATGAAGAGAACGTAGCCAATACAAAGCACATTGTTGACATTTGCAATGCTATTGATGTTGGTGTTGAGGGTGAGCTCGGTCATGTTGGCAGCGTTAATGACGACGCTATGGAAGAGTATACCGACCCCGCAGAGGCTGCTGATTTTGTTAAGAGAACAGGCGTATGCTGTCTTGCAGTTCTTATCGGTAATGCTCACGGTCACTATAAGAAGACTCCTAAGCTTGACATTGATAGAGTAAAGGCTATCAGAGAAGCAACAGGCGGCTTGCCGCTCGTTCTCCACGGCGGTTCGGGTATCCCCGATGATCAGGTTAAGGCAGCAATTAAAGCAGGTATCCGTAAAATGAATATCGGTACTGACGTTTGCTGTGCCTTTGCAGAGGGTACACTTGAATCCCTTAATGATCCGA
Organism: Acutalibacteraceae bacterium; assembly: GCA_045542295.1. GTDB lineage: Bacteria > Bacillota > Clostridia > Oscillospirales > Acutalibacteraceae > UBA737. The sequence goes on along the minus strand of JAZQKT010000028.1, from coordinate 1,256 downwards.
ACAGAAGTCTTGCTGTTGACCTGTTTATGAAGAAGCCTATTGATACTGTTAAAAAGTTAGCTCTCGAGAAAATAAAGCTCGTTGGCGCAGACGGTAAAGCATAAGTTTGGGTAAAATTGCTTATCTCACCGTTTTTTGCTCGGGGCGGTACTTTTGTACAGCACCCTCACTGCAAAACGGCAATACAAACAATTTTCTTTCAAACTGAGTTTAAGGAGAAATATTCAATTATGGCTAAAATAGTAGGAATAGGTGCTAACGTTTTCGATACCCTTTACAATATCCCTACTTACCCTACAGAGGACACTAAAATGAGGGCTACCGCCAGCAAAACAGCAGGCGGCGGCCCTGTTGCCACAGGTCTTGTAGCGGCTAGGAAGCTAGGGGAGGATACCGCATATATCGGCGTTTTGTCGGACGATAACGGCGGTAAATTTTTAAAGGAAGATTTTATTAAATACGGTGTTAAAACCGACCTTATAGAGGTTAAATCCGGCTATCGAACCTTTGCTTCGGTTTTATGGCTTTGTGCTGATACTACCACACGTACCTGCGTTTTTGACAAGGGTGATTTGCCGCCGCTTGAACTAAACGAGGCTCAGATTGAGGCTATAAAAAATGCCGAAATATTAATGGTGGACGGTAATGAAATGGATGCCGCTGTTGAGGGTGCTAAAATAGCACGCGCTAACGGTACAAAGGTGCTTTATGATTGCGGCGGTCTTTACGAAGGCGTTGAAAAGCTTTTGGCACTTACCGATATAATGATTCCATCAGAGGAGTTTTCACTTGGTCATACAGGTGCAAAAACTGCAGAGGAAGCCGCAATCAAGCTTTATGAGATGTACCACCCGGAGATTATCGTAATTACCCAGGGTAAAAAAGGCGGCTTTTTGTATGACGGTAAGGAGATGGTTTCTTACCCCATTTATCCTGCGGTTGTTGTTGATTCAAACGGCTCGGGCGATGTTTTCCACGGTGCTTTTGCGGCGGCGGTTTGCAAAGGCTATGATTATCTTAAGTGCTGTCATTTTTCAAGCGCTGTATCGGGTCTTAAGTGTACCGGTGTGGGAGCAAGAGAAAGTGTTCCAAGCTTTGAAACAACTAAAAAATATATGGCAGAAAACGGTTATTTAATATAGCTCTTAAGCAGAGGAGTAGTATCCGAACCCGCCTAAAAAGCCATTATTTCGGCACTTTTTTGGTTATCGGCGTTGGCAGGCGTTAGCCTTGCCAACTTCTCTGCCCAAAAAATC
>JAZQKT010000027.1:0-30073 GCA_045542295.1 Acutalibacteraceae bacterium | reverse complement strand
ACTTTAGTTGCCGAGGGTCGTTTTTGGACTCCGGCCGATGTTAAAAAGGCTTATGAATTAGGCGCCGATGCAGTGGTTATCGGTAAAGCAATTACAAACCCAATGGCTATTACAAAATATTTTATTGCCGAATCAAAATAAGGAGCTTTAATAATGGGTACTGAAAGCGTTAATAAAAACACAAGCGGCATTTCCTCTGCTTCGACCGAAGAAATGCTAAAAATGATAAATAGTGAAGATAAAACCGTTGCCGATGTTGTTGAGGGTTGTATACCCGATATAGCAAGGCTCGTTGATGCGGCTTACAAATGCCTGTCAAACGGTGGCAGAGTTTTTTATTGCGGTGCAGGCACAAGTGGCAGACTCAGCGTTGCCGATGCGGCAGAGTTGCCACCTACCTACGGGCTTGACCCCACACGAATAGTTGCAATTATTGCAGGCGGTATCGGTGCTATGGTTAATGCGTCCGAGGGCTGTGAGGATAGCCGCGAGCGTGCACTTGAAGCCTTCAAGGAATACGGCATCAAAGAGGGCGATATGGTAATCGGTGTTTCGGCATCAGGCGGTGCTCCCTATGTTTTAACCGTTATGGAGGAGGCTAAAAAGCTTGGCTGTACTGTTGGTGCTGTTACCAACAACGAAAACACTTTAATGAGTAAGGTTGCCGACATTACCGTTGCCGCTCTCACAGGAGCAGAGGCTATTAAGGGCAGTACCCGAATGAAAGCCGGCACTGCACAAAAAATGATTCTTAATATGTTCTCTACCTCGGTTTGCATTAAGCTTGGCTACGTTTATAAAAACTATATGGTTAATATGGTAACCTCAAACAAAAAACTTCGACAGCGTGCAATTACCATGCTTACCGAAATTTTAGAAATTGACCCTGAAACCGCAAAAGAAGCGCTTGAAAATAATAATTGGTCGGTTTACGATGCAATTAAGGCTTTAGAAAAATAGAGTTGGGAGATACGATTATGAAAGTAATTAATAAAGAAAACCAATTTTTAGTGGGCGCTATGTATGCACCCTTTTGCCGTACACTTGCTGCACCTATTGAAGAATGGGAGCAGGATATTAAAAATATGGCTGACCTTGGCTACAACTGTATTCATGGCTTTGCGGAATGGCATGACATTGAATATAAAAAGGGTGAATTTGATTTTACTCTTATTGACCACATGGTAGAATGTGCCCACAAATACGGTATCACCCCTATAATAAATGTTGCTACTCAAAACAGTGTTGGTTTTTATTCGCCGCGTTGGCTGATGGAAGAGTTCAGAGAAGAAACGAAAGGCTTTGTTGACAGCAATGGTGACGCTATTGCTCACGGACAGTTTGTTGTCCCTTGTATCGACGAACCCAAATACCAAGAATATGCAACAAGATTTTTAACCGAAGTGGCACGTCATTTCGGCAGTGACCAAAGAGTTGGCGGCTATGTGCTTTGGGGAGAGCCGTTTTTGTCAAGACCCGGATATACGGGAGCAGATATTTGCTACTGCGAGCATACCGTAAACAAATTCCGCACTTGGTTAAAGCAAAAGTATTCAACTATTGACAAGCTTAACGCTGTATGGAGCTCCGAGGGTCCTGCAGACTTTGCAGACTTTGATTCCGTTTATCCGCCAACAGCGGCGGCACGCCAAAGAGGCGGCTTTGCTTCTTGGGAGGACTGGAAGGAATTTATGGAGCTAAACCTTGCAGGACATATCCGTGAAGCTGACCGTATTTTTAAAGAAAACGGTGCTTTACAGCCTACCATAACCGAAATGACCACCGGTATTAATCAAAGCATTGACCCTTGGAAATTGGCAGAGGGCACTGATATTATAGGTATTAGTTGTTTTAACCGTCCAAGCAGAGTTGCGGCACTTTATATGAGCATTGCAACAAGTATGTCAAAGGCGCTTAATAAATCTTCGTTTGTAGTTGAAGCAGGCGGCGGCTCTGTTAAATATATGGCACCTGTTTCCCCCACTGCCGAGGAGCTTAAGTCTACCCTGCTCCAACGTGCAGGTCACGGTGTTAAGGGACTTATGTATTGGTGCTGGCGTCCGCGTATGAGCGATACCGAGGGTAACGATTTCGGTCTTGTAAAGCCTAACGGCAAACCCCTTAACAAAACACGTGAGGTTGGCAAATTAGCTCTTCGGATGAATGAACTTTATAATATTTATAACAATTCCGAAAGACGTGCAGAGGTTGCAATTTTCTCCTCAAGACAAATTAACCACATAATGGGTTACGAAAATATGAAGGATACCTACTGCAATTCACTTATAGGTGCTAATTTCATTTTGAATGACCTGCATATAAATAACGATTTCATAACCGAAAAGGAAATTTTAAAGGGTTCACTCAAAAAGTACAAGTCTTTAATAATCCCCTGTGCTTATGTTATGTCGGAGGAATGTGCAAAAGCCATAGGCGAATTTGTAAATATGGGCGGTCAGGTTATAGCTGATTACATTTTAGCCGAGAAAAAACCGGGCGGCTTCTGTTATTTCCAACTGCCCGGCGGCGGTCTTGATGAGGTATTTGGCTTTGAGCGTGATGATATAAGCGTTATAGAAAACAACAGTCTTTATACCCCAAACAGTTTCGGAATACTGCCTAAAACCATTATGGAGATTATCACTCCTACTTCTGCCTCTGTTTTGGCTTGTTATGACGGTAGTCCTGCACTCACCAAAAACGTATACGGTGACGGAACAGCTTATTATTTCACAGGTCAGTTCTTCCGTTCATATATTACCGAGCCTAACAAGGCTTCCCGAAATCATCTTGCAGAAATTTTAGCAAGCGGCGGTGTTTTACCACACGCCCAAATCACAAACTGCGATAATGAGGCACAAGGACCTGTTATATCGGTTGCTATGACGGGGGCTGACGGCAAATTAAGTGTTATCACCCTCACTAACGTAACCGCAGAACCGGTTAGTGACACCCTTATTATTGAGGACGGCGACTATGACTTCATTGAAGAAAACGAAGCATTTTCTATCTCTCACGAAAACGGTAAGGCAATAATTAATTTTAGCCTTAAGCCTTTTGAGAGCTTGGCATTATTAAGAGGATAAAAGCAAAACACCTAACCTGCACGGTTAGGTGTTTTATTTTTAAAGTATATCCTTTAACTCCGAAAGCTTTTTTATTTCATATTTACTTTTATATTTAGGCTCTTTGTTTTGGAAATTAAACCAGCAGGTATCAATACCCGAATTAATACCCCCTAAAATATCAGAGCTTTGACTATCCCCTATAATCAACATTTTTGCTTTATCTTTTTCGGGGATATTGGCAATCACATAATCAAAATATTCCTTTTCGGGCTTTTGGTGGCCTGCTTTTTCCGAAACAAAAATACCGTCAAAAAAAGGCTCCAGCCCTGAATTTTTAATCCTTTTAAACTGGGTTACCGAAACACCGTTTGTAGTAGCATAAAGCTTATAGCCTTTTTGCTTTAGGTATTCTAAAAGCTCTATTGCACCGTCAACCGTGAAATACCCCTCGGAAAGGCAAAGAAAATAATCATCTGATATTTTCTTTGTGTCTCCTTCGAGCCTTAATGCTTTAAGTAAAGCTTTAAAACGACCCTCAAAAATATCGCTTTTTGAAATTTCGCCCTTTTCAAAGCTTTCCCAATAGGACTGATTTATACCCGAATAAAGCTTTGCGGTTGCATCATCACAGGGCAAGCCATGAAGTTTTAAAACCTTTTTAATTGCGAACCTTTCTGCGGCATAAAAATCAAGCAGGGTGTTATCAATATCAAGAAAAAGTGTAGTATATTTTTTAAACATTTCACATTACCGTTAAAAATAAAGCCCACTGATTAATTCGGGAATACTCAAAATCACAATCATAATGACTACTCCTACAACGGCATTCATGCCGGAAACGCCGCCAATTGAAGCCAGTCCCATTTTGTAATATCTTAAATCTGCTTGAAGATTTCTATACTTGATAATTCTCTTAACGCAATGATTTTTGTAATAATGAAAGCCAAAGCAACCGCAAACAGCGGCACATAAAACGCTTACAAAGGCAGACACATTAAAGGCCGTGAAGAATTGCGAGACTAACCATTCCTTTAACACAAAGGCAAGGGAATCCATACCCTCCAACAATAACCTTTCAGTTAGAATAATTATATCCGCTACTATTATGCCAAAGCCGAAAAATCCGTTTAGAAGAAGGCCTATTGCAACCAAAACAAATGCCGGCTTTTTCATTTTTCTGAACAAAAACCAGCAAGCCGCTCCCAAAGGACCGAATAAAAAGCCCAAAACTGCAGGCGGCAAGCACCAAGAAATTTCAGAATTGCTCATATTCATTTTTTTGAACCTTGGCAAAATTTTATTTGCCTTCTTGCCTACAAAAGCCGCTAATTCTTCGGTAGATACACCCAATATGGTATCTTCATCAAGCTCATTTATGTTATCAACGGAATTATTATCAAATTCTTCGCTTTGAGTCCTTTTATTTTTCTCTCCCTCAACAATTATCCCATTACCGCAATTTTTACAGTATTTGTACTTTAATTCATTCACTGTTGCGCAATAATTGCATACATTGTTTTCCATACTTTTCTCCGTATTTTCAAGTTTCAAATAAAGGTTTAAATAAACATATATAGAATTAAAGGTATATTATGAAGTGCCAAGGTTGCTATAAGAAATGCAAAAATATTCACGCCGCCGTATTTACGGTAGCCAAAAGCCACATCTTCCGATTTTTTGATCTTTTGAATAGATGAGATCGTATATTTTTTATAATTATAGTCACCGAAAACACCAACAAAAACACTTACCAATATACTTATGAGCGCACTGATTATCGCAAAAACCATTATATTTGTGCTTATTTCAATTGATCCGTTCATAATTGCATTGTATATTGTGATGAAATTTGTCCTGTCTTCTGCACTGAGACCCGAATTAATAAGGTTATTAACCGGGAAAGAAAACAAGGTTGCAATAATAGTAAGAGTGCCTGCAATTATTCCTCCCTTATACATCTTACGTGAAAACAACCACTGGCAAGGGAATAAAAAAGCCATCCAATTCCACGAAGCTTTGCGTTTTTTGCTAATTGTTGCAAATTTAGGGATATAGCGATGAGTGTTAGAAAGCACAAACTTTCTGGCATCATCTGCCGTAACATTTTCCCCTAATTCAAATTGGGCAGGAACACCGCCCAAAAAATCGAATGTTCCGAAACCGCCCACTGCCGAAAAATTGGGTGCGCCGCATTTTGGACAACGCTGATGCACAGGGCTATAGCTTTCCCCACACACACTGCAAACCGTTACAGCTTCGGTACGTTCTTTGCTTTTATTTTCTTTTGCGGCTTCCTCTGCCTTTATTTGAGCTTCTTTAACCTTTTCTTTAGAGTATTCAAGCTCTGTGCCGTGTAATTCCTCTAAAGCGCAATGCCCTAAAGCGTTATAGCAATCTCTGTGATGTGGTGCACCGCAAGTGGGACAATAAACGACATCGTCCTCATTAAACAGATATGCTTTACATCTGACACAACTAAATCCTTCAGTTTTAGTTTCCATTATTATCACCGTATCCTTTGAAGTTGGATATTATACTTCACACCAAAGCTGCTTTGAAATTATCAATTTCTCTTAAAACGCTGGTGAAATATTCTTTTCCGTAATTGTGAAAATCACCGTTTGTTATCATAAGCTCAAGCTCATCCACAGTAATCCATTTAGCTTCTGCCACCTCTGTTTTTTGAAGCTTTAAATCCTCGGCGGCACCGTCATACTCAATGAACCATACATCAAGCCAAGAATTTCTTCTTTTAAGGCGCAATAACTTTTTAAGGCTTTCCTCATCCGATTTAATGCCAAGCTCCTCAAAAAGCTCACGTGAGGCGGCGGTAAAAGAATCCTCGCCCGCTATCGCCGCACCGCCTGTAGCCGCCCACTCACCCGGCATAAGCTTCTTATCGGGTGAACGCCGCTGTATCAAAAGCTTATTGTCCTTCGAAACGATCCAAATGTGTACCACAAGATGATACTCACCGTTTTTCAGTGTGTTACCGCCCCTTAAAGCAGTTCTGCCGGTAGGGTGACCGTTTTCATCTAAAACATCCCATTTTTCAAGCATCATAATTTTGCAACAACCTCGCCTGCTTTTTTGTAAATGCTGTTTTTGGGAATAAAACCACGAACACTTGAAAGTGGGTAAACGTTTGAGTTTTTGCCGATAACCGTACCGGGATTAAGCACAGAACCGCATCCAACCTCAACGCCGTCACCAACCATGGCTCCGAATTTTTTGAGATTTGTTTTTATAATCTCATCACCGCATTTCACGGTGACCAAGCTTTTATCCGACTTGACATTTGAGGTAATCGCGCCGGCTCCCAAATGAGAGCCTGTTCCCAAAACAGAATCGCCCACATAGTTATAATGCGGAACCTGCACCCTCTCAATTAAAACCACGTTTTTAAGTTCGGTTGAATTACCTACAACACAATTATTACCCACAAAGGCATTTCCTCTTATAAACGCACAGTGGCGAACCTCACTGTTTTCACCTATAATACACGGGCCTGTTATAGCTGCAGTAGGTGCTACCTTTGCAGATTTTGCAATCCAAATATTTTCACCCTTGTTTTCATAAATGTCGCTGTTAAGCTTAGGACCCAACTCTTTAATAAAGTCACCGATTTTGGGCAATATCTCAAAAGGGTATTCTACACCCTCAAATAAAGGCTCTGCAAGCATATTTTCGAGACAGAATAACTCACTCACAGTAATTGCTTTCATAACAATTCTCCTTCCTAAATAGAATTATACATCATAATTATATCAAATATATGAATTTTTTTCAACATTTTATATCTTTACTATTGTAAATTTTTTTATTTTGTGTTAAAATATATTGGCTGGTTAAAAAAACAACACAAAATTTAGTTCTTTTGCGTACTGTAGTGTGCGAATGGGCGGGTCCTGTGCGACGGGACGCTACGAACCATGTCAGGCGGGGAACCGAGCAGCATTAAGCAGTTTTTCCTGTGCGCCGCAGTAAATCGGTTCATTCGTACACTACAGTACGCAATTTTTATAAAATTAAGCCGAGGTGACTTTTTAATGGCATATCAGGCACTTTACCGTAAATACCGTCCCCAAACCTTTTCGGACGTTGTAGGTCAAGAGCATATAACTGAAACCTTACAAAACGAATTGGCAGAGGGCAAAACAGTGCACGCCTATCTTTTTACGGGCACAAGAGGTACCGGTAAAACAAGCTGTGCTAAAATTTTGGCAAAAGCTATTAACTGTCTTTCCCCCAAAAACGGCGACCCTTGCCTTGAATGTGAAAGCTGCCGCTCAATTTTTGAGGGTGAAAATACCGATATTGTAGAGATTGACGCTGCTTCTAACAACAGTGTTGACAGTATTCGTGAATTGCGTGATCTTATTTCCTTTGCGCCCTCCTCCTCTAAATACCGTGTGTATATAATAGACGAGGTTCATATGCTGACTATAAGTGCATTTAACGCTCTGCTCAAAACCCTTGAAGAGCCGCCTGCACACGTTGTTTTCATTTTAGCCACTACCGAAGTTCACAAGCTTCCTGCTACTATTTTGTCACGTTGTCAGCGCTTTGATTTTAAAAGAATAGATGTTGATAAAATCTGTAGTCGAATACAGTATATCGCCGATAAAGAAGGGCTCACCGTTACAGATGATGCCGCAACCCTTATAGCCGCCGCGGCTGACGGTGGTATGAGAGACGCTTTATCAATTCTTGACCTTTGTGCCTCAAACAGCAAAAATATAGACGAGGCAACCGTTGAAAGCGTTTGTGCAATGGCAGGCAACGATTATCTTTTAGAGCTTGCCGATTGCATTAAAGCACATTCCACAGAGCAAGCCCTGCTTCTTATTGACCGTTTGCACAATTCCTCGGTTGATATGCTCCGTCTTTTATCCGAGTTAACCTCTCACTATCGTGATCTTATGATCGTGAAAACCGTAAAGGGTGATAAAAAACCTATCGTTTGCTCGGTTTCAAGATTAAAGGCTTTAGAAGAACAGGCGTTAAGCTATGATATAAAAGACATCATGTACTGTCTTTCCACACTGCAGGCCGCAACCGCCGCAATGCAAACAGGCAACCGCCGCTGTGAAATGGAAATGGCGGTCATAAGAATGTGCAGTCCTGCCCTATCAGCGGATATTTCTGCACTTGAGAGAAGAATTGCCGCATTAGAAAAGAGCGGTATTAAGGCTGTTTCAAACCCACCCGAACCAAAAATCGCAGAAAAGCCCAAATCTGCAGAGGAGGATGACGAAATTCCGCCTCCGCTTACTGAAAATGATGCTCCTGCACCGATTGACGAAAGCGGCAACAATACCGCTAAAGAACCTACTGCTTCTAAAAGCGAAGCTCTTCCCGTCGGTGTCAGTGAGGTTGAGGCTTGGGATGAGATTTTAAATATTTTAAAAACCGATAGTCCTCTTATTGCAGGCGTGCTTATCGGCTCAAGGGCTTATATAAAGGGCGCTTACCTATTGATAGATGCGCCTAACAGCCAATTCAGAACACTCATTAAAAACAATAATGCTTCTTACAAGGACAGTATCCGTAAAGCGGCTCAAGCAGTTTTGGGAGTTACCTATAAATTAGGACCGTATACCAAAGAAACTGCAGACTCTAAGGCTGATCCGCTTGTAAGCTTAGCAGAGCAATTAAAAAAATTTGAAGTAAATTAAAGGAGAATATGTTATGAAAGTAAGAATACCTAATTCCGGTGGCCCCGGAAATATGAACCAGATGCTCAAGCAAGCACAAAAGATGCAGGAGGATATGGCAACTCTTCAAGAGGATTTAGAAAACCGTGAATACACCGCAACCTCCGGTGGCGGTATGATTGAGGTTACCGTTGACGGAAAACACTTAATTAAGAGCATTAAAATAAATCCCGATGCTGTTGACCCGGACGATGCAGAAATGCTTGAAGACCTCATAACAGTTGCTGTTAATGAGGCTATCTCTAACGCAATTAAAACAGCTGAACAAGAAATGGGAGCTATTACCGGCGGACTTAATATGCCGGGTCTTTTCTAAAAAAATATGGCTAACAACAATATCATTCCCTTGACCGAGCTTATTAATCAGTTTGAGCGCTTACCGGGTATCGGCAAAAAAACCGCTCAACGATTAGCTTACAGTATTTTGGAGCAACCGCCCGAAAGGGCTGAAAAATTTGCCGAGGCGCTCATCAATGCCAGAAGAAAAATTCATTTTTGCAAGGTTTGCCAATCCTTTACAGATTTAGAAATTTGTGCTATATGCGACAACGAAGCACGTGACAAAACCGTCATTTGCGTTGTAGCAGAGCCCAAGGATGTTATGGCTTTTGAGCGAACACGCGAATACAACGGTCTGTACCATGTTTTACACGGAGTTATCTCCCCTCTTGACGGTATAACTCCCGACCGTCTCAAAATAAAAGAGCTTATGGCAAGACTGGGTTCGGGTGAGGTTACTGAAATCATAATGGCAACTAACCCCACTGTTGACGGTGAGGCTACCGCCAGCTACATTTCAAGACTTGTAAAGCCTATGGGCATTAAGGTTACCAGATTAGCTTACGGCATTCCCGTTGGCGGTGACCTTGAATATGCCGACGAGTTTACATTGGCACGTGCTTTGGAAGGCAGAAACGAAATTTAAGGTAAGGATTATATGACTCAAGAAAAAATTAACAGAATCAACGAGCTTGCTCGTAAGAAAAAGTCGGTAGGACTCACCGAGGAAGAACAACAAGAACAAAATACTTTAAGACGTGAATACATTGACAGCTTTAAGGCTTCCCTTGTTTCACAGCTTGAAAACACCTATATTGTCGAGCCTGACGGCACGAAAAGAAAGGTGAAATGTAAAGATGAAGCTACTGATAACTGATTCTGAAACACTTAAATCCAATGGCGATATTTCTACCGATAATTTTAAGAAATTCGGTGAATGCGTTGTTTTTGATAACATTAGTCGTGAAGAACTTTTAATTGCGGTTAAGGATGTTGAAGTGATTCTTTGCAATAAAACAACGATTGACCGTGAGGTAATGGATGCTGCGCCTGCACTTAAATATGTTGGTATTTTTGCTACAGGCTACAACAATATTGACCTTGTTGCGGCTAAAGAAAAAGGGATTACCGTTTGCAATGTTGCGGGCTATTCCACCAACGCTGTAGCACAGCAGGTTATCGGCTATATATTAATGCACTACACCAGAATACCCGAATACAATGAGTTCGTACACAAGGGCGGTTGGCAAAGCTCAACCGTCTTTTCACCGCTTGTATACTCAACAGATGAGGTTTACGGCAAAACTCTCGGTATTATAGGCTTTGGCAGTATAGGTAAGGCGGTTAAGAGGGCGGCCGAGGGTCTCGGTATGCGTGTTATTGTAAATACAAGAACCGTAAAGCCCTATAAAGACACTGAATTTGTCGACCTTGATACACTGCTTAAACGCTCCGATATTGTTACAATCCACTGTCCCCTTACAGAGCAGAGCGCTGATATGATGAATTATGACGCCTTTATGAAAATGAAGGATGGCGCATTCTTTATAAATACATCACGTGGCGGCACTGTTAACGATAAGGCGCTTTTTGATGCTTTAGAAAGCGGAAAGCTTTCGGGTGCGGCAATAGATGTATTAAGGGAAGAACCTATGAGTAAGGACTGCATTCTTTTTAATGCAAAAAATCTTATTATAACACCCCATTCAGCATGGGCACCGTATTCAACAAGGGTAAGACTGCTTGCTTTGGTTGAAAACAATCTGCAAAGCTTTATTGACGGAAAACCCGTAAATAATCTTGCCGAATAATTTTAAAAGGAGATACCTATGTTTTCAAGGGTTAAAGGAATCGGACTTTTTGGTATTGATTCATATATGATTGAAATTGAAGCCGATGTATCAAACGGACTTCCTGCCTTTGATATTGTGGGTCTTCCCGATGCTACTGTAAAGGAATCGCGTGACAGAATCCGCTCTGCAATTAAAAACAGCGGTTTTAAGTTCCCGCTGGGCAGAATTACGGTTAATCTAGCCCCTGCCGACCGTAAAAAGGAAGGCTCTTTATATGACCTGCCTGTTTTGCTTGCAATCTTAAAGGCTTACGGTCAGTTTAAGGCAGATTTGGGCAATTCTGTGGTTATTGGTGAGGTTGCGCTTGACGGAAAAATCAGAAGCGTCAACGGTGTTTTAGCAATCACCATAACCGCCAAGGAAAATGGCGTTGAAAATATTTTCGTGCCATTAGAAAATGCGGCGGAGGCCGCCGTTGTTGAAGGAATAAATGTTTACGGTGTTGAAAATGTAAAACAGGTTACGGAGCATTTCACTGACGTAAATCGCCTAAAACCTACACCGAAAACCGATATTTCCGAACTTCAAAATATGAATGTCCCCGATTTCAGCGCTGTCAAAGGTCAAATCGCCGCAAAAAAGGCTTTGGAGGTTGCGGCGGCAGGCGGTCACAATATCATACTTATTGGCCCTCCGGGAGCAGGTAAAAGTATGCTTGCAAAAAGACTGCCCGGTATTTTACCCGAAATGACCTTTGAGGAATCTATTGAAACCACTAAAATTCATTCAATCGCCGGCACACTCTCAAAGGATAAACCCTTTGTAACAACACGTCCCTTCCGCTCTCCCCACCACACAGTATCGGTTGCGGGAATTGCGGGTGGCGGTACAACACCAAAGCCGGGTGAAATTTCTTTGGCACACAACGGAGTATTGTTTTTGGACGAGCTCCCCGAATATAAGCGTGATGTTATGGAGGCTCTGCGCCAACCGTTAGAGGATGGTCAGGTTACCATCTCACGCGTAGCAGGCACACTCACCTACCCCAGCTCAATAATGCTTGTTGCGGCTATGAACCCTTGTCCTTGCGGCTATTTCGGGCACCCTACAAGGGAATGTAACTGCTCTCAAAATGCGGTACATAAATATTTAGGCAGAATTTCGGGACCTATGCTTGACCGACTTGATTTGCACGTTGAGGTTCCCCCTGTTGAGTTCAGTGCTCTTAATTCCGAAAAGAAAGAGGAAACCTCTGCTGAAATCAGAGCACGTGTAAATAAAGCAAGGCAAATGCAGGTTGAACGTTACAAAGGCACGGGTATTACCTGCAATGCAAGGCTCACACCTGCTATGCTTAAAAAATACTGTGTTATGTCTGATGATGCCTCAAAGTATTTGGCGCTTTCTTTTGAAAGACTTGGAATGTCTGCAAGAGCTTATGACCGTATTTTAAAGGTTGCAAGAACAATTGCTGACCTTGAAGGAAGCAAGATAATCGAAAAGCAGCATGTGTTCTCTGCAATATCCTTTAGAAGCCTTGATAGAAAATATTGGGGTGCTTGATCCTTCAAAAAGCCCATATAAATACGAATAATATATAAAAAAGGACTTTTTAAAAGTCCTTTTTTTCTTTCTGCAAATTCAGTTTTTAAGTGCCTTTAGAATCTCTCCTGCAGACTCTAAAACCATATCCGGCTTATCCTCGGAAGCTTCTAAAACTTCATACGTGGTTTCACCGCTCATAACAAGAATGCTAACTGTTCCGGCATTGATTCCGCTTTTAATATCGGTATAAATTCGGTCACCTATAACGGCGGTTTCCTCTTTAGAATAGCCTGTTTTCTCCATTGCAAGCTGTGGCATTAAAGCTTCCGGCTTGCCTATAAATATCGGTCTTTTACCTGTTGCATTAAAAATCATATCGCATACACTGCCGCAATCGGGTACAGAACCAAACTCCGTAGGACAAACATAATCGGGATTGGTTGCAATATAGGGCAACTCTCTGGTACAAAGCATTTCGGATACGTCATAAAGTTTCTTAAAGGTAAGCTCGCTATCGTTACCCATAACAATACACTCAACCTCATCAATATCCTCTGTAACAGAGAAGCCTTCGCTAATAAGCTCATCCTTTAAAGACTGTGTTCCGCAAACATAAAGCTTGGCGTTAGGATGATTGTTTTTTAGGTAGTATGCAGTGGCTTGTGATGAGGTTATAAAATCCTCTTTATCTGACTCAATACCAAACTTTTTAAGCTTTTTAATATAGTCGGCAACACTTTTTGACGAATTATTAGTCATAAACATATACCTGCCGCCGCTTTTCTTTATAACCTCTAACAATTCAATTGTGAAATCATAAAGCCTGTCCCCTAAATACAGGGTACCGTCCATATCAAATAAATAGAGCTTAAGCTCCTTGATTCTATTTGTGTAATTCATTTCTTTACCTCTAATCAATATTCCAAAGCTCTGATTTTCCTGTTGAAACCGCAAACGCACCTAGCTTGAGCGCGGTTGTAACATCTGCCTTTGTTTCAATAAGTCCGCCGGCAATAAGCGGCGCATTTTCATTTGCAAAGCGTTTGATTATTTTACCGATAACTCCCGGCATTATTTCAATAAAGTCAGGTGAAGTGTTTAGCAGCATCTCGCTTATACTTTCAACGCCCTGCGAATCCAAAGCAAAAAAACGCTGAACCGTTACAAGTCCGTACTCCCTTGCAGCCTTAATGAGCATTGCCTTGGTGCTTATTATACCGTCTGCTCCATTCTGTGCCAAAAACTGCACTCCTGCCTTATCCTTGCCTATCCCTTCTGCCAAATCAATATGTACGAAAATTCTTTTTTTGGCATTATGTACCGCATCGATATTCTTCTTCAAGGTAAGAATGCTTGAACCTAAAAGGAATATCACATCCACAGGAGAATTTATGGCACTTTCTAAATGCTTTTCATTAACCGCAGCAATAATGGGTGAAATTTCCAAGGAATCATATAATTCCTGATTAGTCATAAAGCTGTCCCCCCATATTTTAAAAAATAATAGCAAAAGAACACCGGTGCATTCTTTTGCTAAACTCAAAATCTCTATTAGTATTATATAGCAAATTTCCGGCATTGTCAATACATTAATATCCTGCAAGCGACAAGCCATTAAACGCATATATATTTATATAACTGTTTAAAGGGGTATTTTATGTTCAGACTTTTATTAGAATTAGCTATGCGAATTTTTTACTTAGCTCTTCACGTTACCGGCGGAGGTTCATATCCGCAACCGCTTTCTACCGAAAAGGAATCAGAATTACTCGAAAAAAGCCGCAAGGGTGATATTGAGGCCCGTAACACCCTTGTTGAACACAATCTGCGCCTTGTGGCACATATTGTCAAAAAATATTACGCCACAGGCGCCGACCAAGATGACTTGATTTCAATTGGCACAATAGGACTTATAAAAGCCGTTTCCACCTTCAAAGCCGATAAAAACATCCGCCTTGCAACCTACGCCTCCCGTTGTATAGAAAATGAAATATTGATGTTTTTTCGTAATCAAAAAAAGACGTCGCAAGATGTTTTTATAAGTGAACCCATTGATACCGATAAAGACGGGAATGCTTTAACACTTATTGATATTATTGCCGACAAACGGGATATTGCCGAAGAAATTGAAACCAAAATCAAATTGGAACGGCTCAAGGTTATCCTTCCCTACACACTAGACCGCCGAGAAATGCAGATAATTAAGATGCGCTACGGTCTTGACGGCAGTGAAGAGTTAACACAACGGGAAATCGCAAAAAAGCTTAACATTTCCAGAAGCTATGTTTCAAGAATAGAAAAATCCGCCTTAGAAAAACTAAGGCGGAAAATGTGAACAGTATTAGCTATTATTCCTTGATTTTCTTAACAGAAACCGCAGCAGTTGCGATTGCAAGGCAAAGAACAGCCATCACTGCAGTTGAAGTGTTATCACCTGTCTTGTCGGAAACACCGATGTCTGTAGCGGTCTTTTTATCGGTAATAAATGATATATAATTATAACCGGCTTTAAGCTCAAACTTAATTTTACCGTTTTCAGCTACAGATACAGCAACCTTTTCAACAGAGCCATCGGCCTTTTTAACCAATGCATAAACGCTTGAAGAGGTTTTGATGCCTGCAATTTCTGCATTAACTGTTACGGGGTATTTAGGTGTACCTTCAATCTCGATTTCATACTGACCGATAGTAGCCTCGTCTTTTGATGTGGGCTTAAGCTCTTTTATGGTTTCCTCAAGTTTAACAAGCTTAACGGTTACAGGGTTACCGTCAGCATCGGTTGCATCAATCACCTTTATAAGATCCTTAACCTCAGGAGAAGGAGCAGCGCTGACTGCAATTGCTGAACAGCCGATAACAAGAATCAATGCTACTAAAACCGCAAAAATTTTTTTCATTTTAATCACAATTCCTTTCAAAATATAATCAAATTAATTTGTAACCGTTAAGGCAGGTCACCCACCTATTTTAAGTGTATAAACACCAAATTACTTTTTTTCAACATAAAAGGTATCAATTACTGTTTTATAAAGCTTATCCTCGTCAACCTCAAAAGTTTCAAATTCGCCGTCAAAGCCCGATACACCATCAACATCATGAAGCTTTACTTCTATATCCAACGCTTGCGTTACAAGATATACAGCGCTTGAAAGCTCAATATCTGTAACAGAGCGTTTTTTTAGTTTTTCATACATTTCAGATATTAATGATAAATCCTTTGAAACAGCCTTCTTGGCAACGGTTATAAAGCTTGAAATAAAAGCCATATGTCTTTTGTGCCGTGGGATATTGCTTTCGCCTCTGGTACGCAAAAACGCGAGCGCATTTTTGCCGTTTATTGTGACCTTTTCTCCAACTTTTTTACCGGAGAAAAGGGTTGGCATTTCTTCAAGCAATGTTACCTCTACACCGCCTACGGAATCAACAATGTCAGCCACAGCATCAAAATACAGTGTATAGTAACCGTTTATTGGGATTCCGTAAAACAACCTTGAAACCGATTTCGCACAGTTAATAGACGACTGTTCATCACTCTTTCCGTAAGCATAAGCCAAACAAATCTGCTGTTTTTCTGTAGCGTAATGTTTTCCGTCCGAATCCAAAATATCAACCGAAGCAAGAGTGTTTCGGGAAATGCTGAATATATTGACAATTTTTTTATCTGTATCAAGCGAGATTAGATAAACTGCATCTGCCTGACCCTGCTGTTTCCGTGAATCCACGTATTCGTCAATACCTAAAACCAATATATTAATAATATTATCATTATAAACATACGGTTTGCCGTTATGATAAACGTCAGCAGTATAGTCATATTCCTCAACATTATCTTTGTTGTCAACCGCCGCAATATTGTTTTGCTTAAGCTTCTTCTCACCAACATTAATAATTATGAAAGCGGTGGTGATGAAGGTTATTATGAATAATAAAATTACAGCTAAAACAATAAGCAACTTTTTATGTTTAAGGATTTTGGCTGTCATAAACTAAAACTCCCTGAACCAAGAAACGCTCTTCATCGTTTGAAGTGCAGGTAGAAAGTGTGATTATCTTATCATCTGTCGTAACCGTGACATCATCCCTGAAATGATTTCGAATATTTTTGTAAGCATATATCGTTTCAAGATAAAGCTCGCGGTCTGCAACATCAGAAAAATCAAAGCTCATAAGAATATGGCGGTCATCAAATGTATATGCCGCAAAAATGCGGTACTTAAGTATTCTGCCCGGCATATAAATCTCTATATACTGGTTAGCATCAAAAAAAGTTTTATCGCGAAATCTTTTCAGACTGCCGAACATTGTACCGTTAAGCATATTATGACCATAAATAATAGTGTTATAATCACTGAAATCGGTTTTGTTATAGGGCTGTGTATATATTGCACCGTAGGCCGATTTTTGCTTTTTAACATTGTGTGTAAGATAAAAGCTTTTTTCGGTTTTGCTTTGCAAAATAGGATAATTAACATTTGCGTTCGGAATACTTATCCATGCGTAAATTTCATCGTTAATTGCCTTTTGCTCATCAAAATTAATAGGAGTATCAACAACAATAGGTCCTGATGATTGTGAAGTGACGGTTTCTGTCTTTTCGGGTGCGGAAGAAACCAAATTTGGCTTTGCAGGTTTGTTCTGATAATACGGAACTATAAACCACGCCAAGCAAGCCGAAATTACTACAATCGATAAAAACAGTAAAACGAACCAAAATATTTTCTTCTTGCTCGTTTTAGCTCCCTCCTAAAGTTATATCATTACAGAATTGATTATAGCACAAAAAATATTCAATGTCAATTAATTATTTGAAGAAAAAAAGCCTGTTTACAACTAAGCAAACAGGCTAAAGATTTATGCGTTTTCTATTTCGGAAATGCTGTCGTTTATCATCTTTATTTTTTCAAGCACCTTGTTAAGGCTTGCCTTTTGTTGCTCTATTAAAGCAGGTGGAGCTTTTGCAATAAAGCCGGGATTATTAAGCTTCTTTTCAAAGAATTCCTTATCAACCTCTGCTTTTTTGAGCTCTTTTTTGAGTCGTTCAAGCTCTGCAGTGAAATCAACAAGCTCCTTCATAGGCATATAAACCGTTGCGGCATCGGTTATAACACGAACTGCGCCTTCATCGCTATAACTGTCCCCCGCTTCCACTTCTGAAGCAAATGCCAAGCGGCAGATATAAGCCGCACCCTTAAGGAATGTATTGTTATCGTTAGAAACGATGTAAACCTTTGCCTTTCTTGAGGGAGGAACATTCATTTCAGCTCTGCGGTTACGAATAGCCTTAATAACGGTCATAATCTTTTCGAAATCTGCTTCTTCAGCAACAAATTCAAGAGCCTTATCGAATTTGGGCCATTGGGTTATCATAAGAGCCTCGCCCTTATGAGGCATTGAAGTCCAAATTTCCTCTGTTATAAAAGGCATAAATGGGTGAAGTAATGCTAAAGTATTAGTAAATACATATACCAATACGCTTCTTGCAGTATCAGCCGCCTTTTCGTCCTCACCACCAAGACGAGATTTGCAAATCTCAATATACCAATCACAGAATATGTCCCAAATAAATTCATAAAGCTTTTGAACAGCAAGTCCCAATTCGAACTTTTCGAGATTTTCTGTAACGTCTGCAACCAAGGTGTTGTATTTTGAAAGAATCCACTTATCCTCAAGTGCCAAAGCATCCATATCAAGTGGGATTATTTGGTCACTCTTAAGATTCATAAGAATAAATCTTGCGGCATTCCAAATCTTGTTGGCAAAATTACGGCTTGCCTCAACACGCTCGGGAATATAACGCATATCGTTTCCGGGGCTGTTACCTGTAGCCAAAGAAAATCTCAAGGCATCTGCACCGTATTCCGAGATGATTTCAAGCGGGTCAACGCCGTTGCCCAAGGATTTTGACATTTTTCTGCCCTGCGAATCACGTACAAGACCGTGAATCAAAACAGTATCAAAAGGCACTTCACCCGTCTGCTCAATTCCCGAGAACATCATTCTCATTACCCAGAAGGGAATAATATCATATCCGGTAACAAGTGTATTTGTTGGATAATAGTGCTTTAACTCCTCGGTTTCTTCGGGCCAACCCAAGGTTGAGAACGGCCAAAGAGCCGATGAAAACCAAGTGTCAAGTGTATCGGGATCTTGCTCAATATTCTTGCTGCCGCAATGAGCACAAGCTGTTGCCTCGGTCTTTGAAACGGTTATTTCGCCGCAATCCGCACAGTACCAAGCAGGTATTCTGTGACCCCACCAAAGCTGACGTGAAATACACCAGTCCTTAATGTTTTCAAGCCAATGGAAATAAACCTTTTCAAATCTTTGAGGCACAAATTTTGTCTCACCGTTTTTAACAGCATCAATAGCGGGACCTGCAAGCGGCTTCATTTTAACAAACCATTGCTTTGAAACCTTTGGCTCAACAGTAGAGCTGCAACGGTAGCAGGTACCAACGTTATGTGTATATTCCTCAACCTTTACAAGCGCACCCTCTGCCTCTAAATCGGCAACTATTGCCTTACGGGCATCGTATCTGTCCATTCCGGCATATTTGGGGTAATCAGCAACGATTTTGGCATCATCGGTCATCACATCAATAACAGGAAGATTATGACGAAGACCAACCTCAAAGTCATTAGGGTCATGTGCAGGGGTAATTTTAACAACACCTGTACCAAAATCCATTTCAACATAATCATCAGCAACTACGGGAATTTCACGGTGAACAAGAGGCAAAATAAGGGTTTTGCCAACCATATCCTTATAACGCTCATCATTGGGGTTTACTGCAACCGCAGTATCACCAAGCAAGGTTTCGGGACGTGTGGTTGCAAGCTCTAAATAGCCACTGCCATCCTTAAACGCATAACGAAGATGCCAGAACTGGCCTGCCTGCCCCTCATATTCACCCTCGGCATCGGAAATAGAGGTTTTACAGTGCGGACACCAGTTAATTATGCGCTCGCCCCTGTAAATAAGACCCTTTTCATAAAGGCGAACAAAAACCTCCTTAACAGCCTCACTACAGCCCTCGTCAAGGGTAAAACGCTCTCTGTCCCAACCGCAGGAAGAACCAAGCTTTTTAAGCTGTTCGATAATTCTGCCGCCATACTGCTTTTTCCAATCCCAAGCACGCTCTAAAAAGCCGTCACGACCGATGTCAGCCTTTGTAACGCCTTCTTCTTTCATTTTTTCAACAATTTTTGCCTCTGTAGCTATAGAAGCATGGTCCGTGCCGGGAAGCCAAAGAGTATCGTAACCTTGCATTCTTTTAAAGCGGATAAGAATATCCTGCAAGGTGTTGTCAAGTGCGTGTCCCATATGGAGCTGACCTGTAATGTTTGGTGGCGGAATAACTATCGTATATGTTTCCTTATCCTTTTCACATTTTGCGTGAAAATATTTACCGTCAAGCCAACGCTTATAAATTCTGTCCTCAACGTCTCTGGGGTCGTATTGCTTGGCTAATTCCTTTGCCATTTAAATTCACAACCTTTGGAAAAATTTTCTTTTAATATTTTTTAATTTACAGCACAATCTATTATTGTCAGCAAAAAGCGTTTGCAACAAGGCTGACAAAAGAACTGTCTTAATGATGAAACAGTTAAAAACCGTTACAACATAAAGTGAAAAATTGCTTTAAGGCGGAACGGCAAAAAACAGTTTCGCCTTAAGGCAGTTTCTTTTTATTATACAGTTTTGAAATATAAAGTCAAGTTATATTGAGCTTATAAATCAATTTTAGCCTGTTCTGCTGTGCCTGTAGGCAATTTACTGCCTGCGGCGGGCAGATTTCTTGTTCTGTAGCGATGGTCACCGTCAAGCTCTCCCTTATTATAAAGAGAAACCTCCAAAATTCGCTGACCTTTTTTCTGTGTCATTACCGCTATACCACCGTTATCCTTTGTTGCCTTTGGAGGAATTGCGGCTGTAGCCACGATAAGCATTCTGCCGTTGGTGGATTTAAGAAGTATTTCTGTATCCTCTTTAATATAAAGCACGGTATGCAGAGTGAATTTTTCACTGTAAGCCTTGATAAGTTTTTTGCGGTTGGTTTTCGTCTCATACGAATTTAGCGGCACCTTGGCTATTCTTCCGTTATCAAAAACAAATAACATATAACCGCTGTAATCCTTGGTTTCAACCATATAAACCGCATTTTCAGCCTCATCAAACTCAAGTTTTGAGGGTATATAGTCGCCCATCACACTTGCCTTTGATTCAGCAAAATCGGCCGTGCGCGACTTATAAACCTGGCACTTGTTTGAGAAGAAGAGAAGCTCTGAAGCATTGGTTGACTCAATAGTTTGTGTGATTTCGTCACCTTCCTTAAGCTTTTGCTCACCGCTCATTCTAAGTGACTGTGGGGTAATCTTCTTAAAATAGCCATCCTTTGTGAAGAAAATGGTTACGGGCGAATTATCAACCTCAATCTCTTCAACACTGTCTTCCTCGGCGGCGGCGCTTATTATCTTTGTTTTGCGCTCTGCACCGTATTTTTCGATAACCTTTTCAAGCTCTTTAATTATAATTTTAAGCACTTTGGTTCTTGATTTAAGGATGCCTTCCATTTCTTCAATTTCGGCAACAAGAGCCTCAATATCCTTTGTACGCTTTAAAATATATTCGCGATTTAAGTGGCGAAGCTTAATTTCTGCTACATATTCGGCCTGAATTTCGTCAATTCCAAAGCCAATCATAAGGTTTGGCACAACCTGTGATTCCTCATCGGTCTCACGAACGATTTTAATTGCCTTATCAATATCAAGCAGTATCTTCTCAAGACCCTTTAAAAGGTGAAGCTTATCCTTTGCCTTTGAAAGCTTGAAGTAAACTCTGCGTCTTACGCATTCCTCACGGAAAGCTACCCATTCGGATATAATTTCCTTAACGCCCATAACACGAGGTGAGCCTGCAATAAGAATATTGAAGTTACAAGAAAAGCTATCCTCAAGTGTGGTCATTTTCATAACCTTTTTCATAAGCTTTTCGGGGTCTGCACCACGCTTCAAATCAATTGTGATTTTAAGACCGCCAAGGTCGGTTTCGTCACGAATATCATTAATTTCGGTAATTTTCTTAAGTTTTACAAGGTCAATTACCTTTTCAATAATAGCTTCGGCGGTAGTAGTTGGCGGAATTTCACTGATATCGATACAGTTATTAGATTTATCATAGGTATAAACACCCCTGATTTTAAAACTGCCTCTACCTGTTTCATAAATTCTTTCAACCTCATTGCGGTTGTAAAGAAGCTCACCGCCTATCGGGAAATCGGGTGCCAAAAGCGTGTCAGCAACATTAATATCATTGTCCTTAATATATGCAATGGTGGTTTCGCAAACCTCTTTAAGGTTAAAAGGGCAAATTGAGCTTGCCATGCCTGCCGCGATACCGGTATTTGCATTTACAAGCACCGATGGAAAGGTTACGGGGAAAAGCGTTGGTTCTTTCATTGTAGCATCATAGTTATCTACAAAATCAACCGTATCCTTATCAATATCACTGAAAAGCTCTGCCGCAATAGGTGCTAATTTTGCCTCTGTATAACGTGAAGCGGCATAAGCCATATCACGCGAATAGGCTTTACCGAATGAACCCTTTGATGCAACATAAGGGTGTAAAAGTGCCTCGTTACCCTCTGATAAGCGCACCATTGTCTCATAAATAGCGGCATCACCGTGGGGGTTAAGCTGCATTGTACGTCCCACAATATTAGCGGATTTTATTGTACCGCCGTTTAAAAGCCCCATATTATACATTGTATAAAGCAGTTTTCTGTGCGAGGGCTTAAAGCCGTCAATTTCAGGGATCGCACGAGACACAATAATGCTCATAGCATAAGGCAT
This sequence comes from Acutalibacteraceae bacterium, assembly GCA_045542295.1. Lineage (GTDB taxonomy): Bacteria > Bacillota > Clostridia > Oscillospirales > Acutalibacteraceae > UBA737. The sequence continues at coordinate 7,820 of JAZQKT010000027.1, read as the reverse complement.
AAAGTTGCTTTCAAGCGTTTCTGTAATGGGTTGTTCAACCGTAAGTCCCGCTCCCGCAATGTAGGCATTTATTGCCGGCTTTTTGGTTTGTTTTTCTTCTTTTTTCTTTCTTGGAGCCATAAAAAATCTCCTTTGATTTTTAAAGTAATAAGTAATAGGTAATAGTGAAAACGTAATGAGTTTTTGCGTTGCAAAAACATATATTTTTGTGTCGCTTTGCGACACATTATACTTATTACTTCTTCACTATTACATCTTCCCTGTTAATGCGAAGCATTAACTAATGTCCGCATCATCAAGATACATATAACCGTTTTCGGAAATAAAATCCTTTCTGCCCTGCAAATCGTCACCAAGCAGCATATCAAACATCTGTGCTGTTCTTTCAGCATCCTGCGGCATAACCTTAATAAGTCTTCTTGTTTCGGGATTCATTGTTGTAAGATTCATCATATCGGGTTGGTTTTCACCAAGTCCCTTTGAGCGCTGAATGTTATATTTAGCATCCCCGATTATTTCAAGAATTTCTGCCTTTTCCTTTTCATCATAAGCAAAATAGGTCATATCCTTTGTGCCTATTTCGTAAAGCGGAGTTTCTGCAATATAAACCTTACCCTCTGTAACAAGTGTTGGCATAAGTCGGTGTATCATTGTGAGAATAAGGGTTCTTATATGGAAGCCGTCAACATCGGCATCGGTACAGATTATAACCTTGCTCCAACGAAGAGAATTAAGGTCAAAGGTTGCAAGGCCCTTGTTAGCCTTTGATTTAACCTCAACACCACAGCCAAGCACCTTTATAAGATTGGTTATAATCTCACTTTTAAACACCTTTTCATAATCTGCCTTAAGGCAGTTGAGAATTTTACCTCTTACCGGCATAATAGCTTGGAAAGCCGCATCACGAGCCAGTTTACAGGAGCCTAAAGCCGAATCACCCTCAACTATAAACAGCTCTCTTTCGGCAATATCTTTAGAGCGGCAGTCAACAAACTTGTCCACCCTATCAAGCATACTGTTAGAGCTTTGAAGAGCCTTTTTTATATTAATGCGCTCACGCTCACTGCGTTCACGACTGCGCTTGTTAACAAGCACCTGATCGGCAATTTTATCAGCCTCTGCCTTGTTCTCAATAAAATAAACCTCTAACTGATGCCGCAGAAAATCAACCATAGCATCATAAATAAACTTATTTGTAATTGCTTTTTTGGTTTGATTTTCATAGGATGTCATTGTTGAGAAAGAGGAAATTACAAGCACCAAGCATTCCTCTACATCAGAAAAAGTGATTTTACTTTCATTTGATTTATACTTATTTGTCTGCTTAATGTAGGCATCTATCTGTGCCACAAATGCGCTTCTTGCCGCCTTTTCGGGAACACCGCCATGCTCAAGCCAGCTTGAGTTGTGATAATATTCCTTTAAAGTGTGGCGGTTGCTGAACGCCACTGCGGCATTGATTTTAACCTTATATTCGGGCTTGTCCTCACGGTCACGTCCTTTGCGCTCTGTTTGCCAGAACTGAACTGACGATAGTTTCTCTTCTCCTACAGTTTCATTTACATAATCAACGATACCGTTTTTGTAAACTATTTCATGCTGAATAAATTTAGCACCTTGCTGCTCCTTGAAAATAAAGAGCAAGCCGTCATTAACTATAGCCTGACGCTTTAAGGTATCAATAAAATATTCTGTAGGTATATCGGTTTCGGTAAATACCTCTAAATCGGGCTTCCAGCGAGTTTTTGTTCCCGTATCCTTACCGGAATAAGGCTCCTTTTGAAGACCGCCTACGTTATAGCCCTTTTCAAAATGAAGGTTATATTTAAATCCGTCACGCTTGATTTCAACATCCATATATTCCGAAGAATACTGTGTTGAACAAAGACCCAAGCCGTTAAGACCAACGGAATATTCATAGTTTGCACCGTCATTAGTATTATACTTACCGCCGGCATACATTTCACAGTACAAAAGCTCCCAGTTAAAGCACTGCTCCTTATTGTTGAAATCAACAGGAGCACCTCTTCCGAAGTCCTGCACTTCAATAGAGCCATCGGCAAATTTAGTAACAATTATTTTTTGACCATAGCCCTCTCTTGCTTCATCTATTGAGTTGGAAATTATTTCAAATGCGGAATGTTCACAGCCGTCAAGCCCGTCCGACCCGAAGATAACGCCGGGACGTTTTCTGACCCTGTCCGGGCCCTCTAATTTTTGAATACTGTCATTACCGTATTCTGTATTGGTTTTTGGCATATCAGCACATACTCCTCAAATTTAGTTAAAATCATACAATTAACATTATACACCATATTTTGTGGTTTCGTCAAGCAAAATAACTAATTGAAGCATAAAAAGGGCGGTTTCCCGCCCTTTTCGACATAAAATTACATAACAGGTACTAAAATCATTCTGCCGGCTGTAAGCCCCTCGCTCTCAAGCTCGTTTATACGCATTATTTCTTCTACGCTTGCGTTGTAAATGCGTGCTATATCCCAAACACATTCTTTATTTGATGGGAAATAAATTGTCATAGCGCCTTTTGATTTTCTTTTAATGCTTTCGCTTTCATCCAGCTTAAGCTCACTTATCAGTGACATTTCATTTTTTTCGTAAACCGCCGCATTAATTGCCATATCGATTCTTATTTCAAGACAGTCTGCCGCGGTAATGGTATAGCCGCAGGAAACAACCTCGATTTGAGGTTCACTGTGAGGTGTACCAAGCTTTAAATCAACAGGATATACACATTCAAATTCTATCGGCTTTTCTGCATATACCGTATTGCCGCTCTCCCCCACAAAAATCATACCTGCCACAGCCGTACCGCAGATAAGCATTTCGCCCTCTTCAAATTTAGTATTAACATTATTAACATTACACCAAATATCAATAAGCGAGGTAATGTTTTCATCTAACTGCACTGTTTTCTTGCAGTGATAGGTTTCACTTATATTATGTGTTATTTTTTCAAAGCAAATTTTATCCCTTTTTATATCTGCCTTGTATTTTCTTGAAAAAGCATCCAGGATAACCGCAATATCATTACTGCAGTATGCCTTGGTGGTAAGTAAAATTTTTGCCGCAAGCAGGAAGCTTTTATTATCTCCGCCGGATGACATTTTAGGCTTAACCTCAAAGGATGCAAGCTGTGATTTGGTTTCGCATTCGCAGAGCTCGGTAACCCCGGGAGTATCAATAATCTGGCTAAAGGGTATGGTTGTTTTAACGCTTTGCGGATTGCCTCCGTTATCGGGGCAATAGATAATGCAAACTGTCATTTCACCCTTCACAACAGCCTTGTCGTTGATAATTTTAGTTTCCTTAACACAGGTATTAGCCTCTGAACGAAGAACGTTGCGAATTGACGGTTGTGAATCGCCTATTCTGATTTCCTCTTCAATATTAATATGCTTTTCAGCATACCCCATGGGCACAGTTGCAGGCGCAACACCTCGGCGAAGCTCTATATTGCTGTCATCATAATCCGAAACAATATCCACCGTCTTGCGCTCAAAAATTTTAATACCAATACTTACAGCACCGTGAATGTCAACCTTTCTGCCCGTTACGGCACGGCAGTTTATGTATTCATTGCGTATTTCACAGCAAATATTAGCACCTGTCAAGTCCTTATTTGTCTCAAGGTTTTTGGAAAACGGATACTGATACTCATAAGAGCAAAGCTTACCATCCTTGTCGGCATAAAGCAAAATAATATTTACATTGCCGTCAACCGTAACCGTTTTGCCGTTTATCCCCTTTGAAGAAATTCTCGGCACAGCATTGCACTTGAATATTTTTGAAATATCAGCACAATAATCCGGTAATGTAAAATCAACATCAATTGCCTGCTCACAAGCCTCATTTACAAGTGTTTCGTTTAAAAAAACACTTGTCTTTAAACACTTTTGTTCCATAATAATATCCTCTCTTTGAATATGAATTACTAAATATCTTCATTTAATAGTATTCATTCAAAGAGAGGATTATGATTAAAAATTATTCTAATTCAAATGCGCCGGTATAAAGCTGATAATATTTACCCTTTTGAGCAATAAGCATCTCGTGGGTGCCGCGTTCAATAATTCTTCCCTGCTCAAGCACCATAATAACATCTGAATTTTTAACGGTTGACAGTCTGTGCGCTATAACAAACACTGTTCTGCCCTGCATAAGGCGGTCCATTCCCTTTTGGACTATAGCCTCGGTTCTGGTATCAATACTTGAGGTTGCTTCATCCAAAATCATAACGGGCGGGTCAGCAACTGCCGCACGCGCAATAGCAATTAACTGACGCTGACCTTGTGATAAATTAGAACCGTTGTTTGAAAGCTCGGTTTCGTATCCGTTCGGCAGTCTTGTGATAAAATCATCCGCTCCCGAAAGGCGTGCCGCCTCAATACACTCCTCATCTGTAGCGTCAAGTCTTCCGTAACGGATATTTTCCATTACCGTACCCGTAAACAGATTTGTTTCCTGCAAAACGATACCTAAGGAACGTCGCAAATCATTCTTCTTAATCTTATTAATATTTATGCCGTCATAACGGATTTTACCGTCAGCAATGTCATAAAAACGGTTAATAAGATTAGTGATGGTAGTTTTACCCGCGCCCGTAGCACCTACAAAAGCCACCTTTTGACCGGGCTCCGCATAAATATCAATATTATGAAGCACCGTCTTTTCCTCGGTATAACCAAAATCAACATCAAAAAGTCTTACATCACCCATAAGCTTTGTATAGGTAACAGTACCGTCGTGGTGGGGATGCTTCCAGGCCCAAAGGTGTGTTCTGTCACTCGTTTCGGTAAAGGTGCCGTCCTCATTTTCAATAACGTTCACAAGTGTGACATAGCCGTCATCGGTTTCGGGCTCCTCATCCATAAGCTTTAAAATACGGTCTGCACCTGCAAGACCCATAACAATAGCATTAATCTGCTGTGAAACCTGATTAACGTTACCGGTAAACTGTCTTGTCATATTAAGGAAAGGAATTACAACGCTTATTCCAAACAAAACCTCTCTGCCAAATGCGGCAGAAAGACTCACGTTCTTAAAGCCGTCCGACAGCAAAAACAAACCGCCCACAGTTGCAATCAGCACATAAAGAATATTACCTATATTCATATTAATAGGTCCTAAAAGGTTTGCGTAACTGTGTGCCTTTTTGCTATCCTCAAAGAGAGCATTGTTTATTTCATCAAATTCCTCCATGCTCTTCTCTTCATGACAGAAAACCTTAATTACCTTTTGTCCGTTCATCATTTCTTGAATAAAGCCTTCGGTTTTACCTACCGCTTTTTGCTGACGGATAAAATATTTTGCAGAGCCGCCGCCAACAGTTTTTGTCACGAACATAAGTGAAATTACACCTGCAATTACAACAAGTGTCATCCAAACACTGTACCAAAGCATTATAAAGAAAACGGTTATTACAATAAGTCCTGCCTGCAAAATAGCAGGAATTGCCTGTGACACCAACTGACGCAAAGTGTCAATATCATTGGTATAATGGCTCATAATATCGCCGTGCTTATGAGTATCAAAATATTTTACAGGGAGCTTCTGCATACCCGAAAACATTTCCTTACGTGCCTTACTCAAAAATCCTTGAGTGATATAAGCCATAAGCTGTGTGTGTGCAAAAAAGGATAAAAGCGACAGCAAATAAAGAGCCGCCAAAATAACAATTTTGGGTATTATTTCAAGCTTTGCTGATGACCAATCCCGACTTACAAACCATTCTTCAATAAGTGCTATAATTTGCTGATTGAAGATTGCCGGCATTGTGTTTACTATTGCAGAAAAGACAATACAAACCAAGGTGACAGGAAGTAAAACAGGGTAGCTCTTAAAAAGCATTTTTAAAACTCTTTTCAGAGTATTGGGGTTAAATTTAGGTCTTGGTCTTCCGCTCATAGCAGGACCCTTGCCCGCAGGCATATTAGGCTTACTCATCTTCCCCACCTCCGTTCACCTGCTGTTCATATACTTCACGGTAAATCGCACTGTTTTGGAGCAGGTCACTGTGTGTTCCTGCGGCTGAAATTTTACCGTTATCCAAAACAATAATTAAATCCGCATCCTCTACAGACGCAACACGCTGTGCAATTATGATTTTAGTGGTTTCGGGTATAAATTCCTTAAAGCCCTTACGTATAAAAGCATCGGTTTTAGTATCAACCGCACTTGTAGAGTCATCCAAAATCAAAATTTTCGGGTGTTTTAGGAGCGCTCTTGCAATACAAAGTCTTTGCTTTTGACCACCCGAAACATTAGTGCCGCCCTGCTCAATATATGTGTCGTATTTATCGGGAAAGCTTTCAATAAATTCGTCTGCCTGGGCAAGCCTGCAAACCTCGGCAATTTCTTGATCTGTGGCATTTTCGTTGCCCCAACGCAAATTTTCCTTAATTGTACCCGAAAAGAGCTGATTCTTTTGCAAAACCATTGCAACACTGTCACGCAAAGCATTTATATCATAATTCCTTACATCAACTCCGCCGACAAGCACTTCTCCCTCGGTCGCATCATAAAGTCGTGGAATAAGCTGCACCAAAGAAGACTTGCCCGAACCTGTACCGCCGATTACACCTACGGTCATACCCGATTTTATTTTTAAATTAATATCAGACAAAGAGTAAAGCTTTGCTTCTTTAGAATACTTGAAGCTTACATTGTTAAACTCAATATCGCCTGACTTGACATCGAAAATCGGGTTTTCGGGATTCTTGATTGAAGGTTCTTCGTTGAGTACCTCGCAGATACGCTTCATAGATTCAACCGACATCGTCATCATAACGTAAATCATTGAAAGCATCATAAGCGACATAAGAATCTGCATACCATAGGTAAGCATTGCGGAAATCTGACCCACATCAACCTTTGTGCCGCCTGTAGTAATTACAAGGAATGAGCCGATAAGCAGAATACCGATAGTATTAAAGTACATACAGAACTGCATTATCGGAGTATTAAGAGCCACAATACGTTCAGCTTTTGTAAAATCACGGCAAATATCATCCGCCGCAAACTCGAATTTTTCTCTTTCAAATTCCTCTCTTGAAAAGCCCTTTACAACACGCATACCGCGTACATTTTCTTCAATTGATTCGTTTAGCTTATCATACTTTTTAAAAACACGTCTAAATGCAGGCATTGCATTTTTTGCAACAAACAAAAGCCCCAAAATCAGAACAGGCACCACAACAATAAATGTTGCCGCAAGCGCTCCGCCCATAGTGTATGCCATTATGATAGAAAAAATAAACATCATGGGGCTTCTGACAGCGGTGCGTATAAGCATCATATAAGACATTTGCACATTGTTAACGTCTGTTGTAAGACGTGTTACAAGAGAGGTGGAAGAAAACTTATCTATATTTGCAAATGAATAACCGCCTATTTTCTTAAACATATCATAGCGCAAATTTTTTGCAAAGCCGGCAGACGCTTTAGCGCAGGTAATCGCCGCTATACCACCGCAACATAACGAAACCACCGCCATTAAAACAAGATATAATCCCGTTTTTAAAATATCGGTGATAGGCTCGTTATATTTAATATCATTAACAAGATTTGCTGTTATAAAGGGAATTGCAACCTCAATAAGCACCTCACCCATAATAAAAATGAGTGTCAGTATTGAAGGGAGCTTAAATTCTCTTATACTTTTTGCCAAGGTTTTAATCATTGTTTTCCTCCATATTTGCCGTTAACTTTTTCATAACATCAAAAAACGTTTGAAGATCGCCCTTTGTTATTCCGTTTTTAAGGCGTTTTTCTCTTTTTTCGATACTTTTAATAATTTTTTC
>JAZQKT010000026.1:0-3935 GCA_045542295.1 Acutalibacteraceae bacterium | reverse complement strand
AAAAAGCAATGGAAAAAATTGCCGATATAACGGTTGAGCGTAAAACCGGCGCCAGAGGCCTGCGTTCAATAATTGAGGGCGTGCTGCAGCGCTTTATGTTTGAAGCTCCGTCTGACAGCGCAATTAAAAAAATCACCATAACCGAAGCTACCGTTACCGGGGGCGACGCAGTTATAGAAAGATAATTTTTTATAAAACTAAAAGGGGCTGTAAAAAACAGATTTTCCCTTTGCCGGTAAGTCCATTGTTAGCACAAACCTTGGCTCCCTCTGACGAGGCAAGCGTAGCGGGCGAGTCGGTAATGAATAAATGTCCAGTGGACATTTAGAACCGGCGAGGGACCGAACGCCGCAGCGTGAGAGCTGTCGAGTAAAACGAGACTGAGGGAGAGAAAAACTACACAAATTGTAGAAATTTATCTTTTCTCTCCCTCCGACTTTGCTTCGCAAACCCACCTCCCTCGTCAGAGGGAGGCAAGGTCTTTACATTCCAAAAAACTTGACAAATCATTAATATACATATCCAATTAGATGGCAAAAACTTAAAAATGCGGGAGAAGTTTGTTATTTTCACTTCTTCCGCATTCTTTTTTATTAAGTTAGTTTGTTTTATAGGTTTTTGAGGTAATTAAGTTTTTTTACAGCCCTTTTTGCTTTATTCACTATCTTTCGGGATATTCAAGACCTTTAGGAAGCTCTAAAATATAGTCAGCCGAAACACCGTAAAATTCGCAAAGCTTAATTAAAGCTCCTAACGGAATTTGTCGCTTGCCGCTTTCGTACTGCTGATATGTGTTTTGTTTGCAATTTAAGAGCTGTGCTATATCCGATTGAGTAAAATCCCTATCCTCACGTAATTCTCTAAGTCTCATTTCCCTACTCCTTTTTACTATTATATATCACAATCTGAAATATTTTTCAATATAAACAAGCCAAATAATTTAGCTAAATATTTTAAAACCAGCATTAAAGATTTTTTCACCCATTTCTGCTAATACTATTTCCGAGGTGAAAATTTTGAAAAACAAAAAGAAAAAAACCACAATTACCCCGTCGGTTCACCGCGATATAGGGCTTCCCGAAACCGCTTTTGATATGATAAACCGCTACGGCACCTATGAAATTCAAGCCACAGCCGAAACCGAAAATCAATATCCCGCAATAGCGCAAGGATTCAATAAGCGCCAGATAGAAACCGACTGTGACACCCGTTTGGACGGCAGAAAACCGCATAAGCAATAAAAAAATCGTCCGGGGCTTTTATTTGTCCTTTAATTCTTGACAAATTATACCTAAAGCTATATAATATATACGTCTAAGTATTTATTTGGAGGAATTTTAAACTATGATTAGTGCAGGCGATTTCAGAAACGGTGTAACCTTTGAAGAGGACGGTAACGTTCTTCAGGTTGTTGAATTTCAGCACGTTAAGCCCGGTAAAGGTGCAGCATTTGTAAGAACCAAAACCAAAAACGTAATTACAGGTGCGGTTATTGAAAAGAGCTATAACCCTACCGCCAAGTTCCCCACCGCTTATATTGAGCGTAAGGATATGGAATATTCATATAATGACGGCGAGCTTTATTACTTTATGGACCAGGAAACCTATGATATGGTTCCGATCAACGCTTCCGAGCTTGGCGATAATTTCAAGTTCGTAAAGGAAAATATGGTTTGTAAGATTCTTTCTTACAAGGGCAATGTTTTCGGTGTTGAGCCCCCAACATTTGTAGAGTTGGCAATCACCCAGACCGACCCCGGTTTTGCAGGCAACACCGCTACAAATGCTACCAAACCCGCTACGCTTGAAACAGGCGCTGAAATCCGTGTTCCCTTATTCATCAACGAGGGTGATATGGTAAGAATTGACACCCGCACAGGCGAATATATGGAACGCGCATAATTTAGGGAGGAAAGCTTAAAATGGATATTTGTGAGAAAATTGCTTATATTAAGGGTCTTGCTGAAGGTCTTGATTTATCAAACGATACCAAGGAAGGCAAAATTCTTAACGCTATAATTGATTTACTCGGAGATATTACCGAAGAAATCTGTGACATTGAGGACGGTTGCGACGAGCTTATGGAGCAGCTTGACGAGGTTGACGAGGACCTTGCTTCTTTAGAAGAATACGTTTTCGAAGACGATGATGACGATTGCGATTGCGACTGTGACGATTGTTGCGATTGTGACGATGAAATTTATGAAATCGAATGCCCCGCCTGCAACGATGTTATTTATCTTGACGGCGATATGCTTGCAGAGGAAGGTATGACCTGCCCCAACTGCGGCACAGAGCTTGAATTTGATTTTGACGGTGACTGTGATTGTTGCGACTGCGATTGTGACGATTGCGAAGATGCCGAATAATTTTTAAAAACCTTTGTGGGGGCTGGCGGACTGCCAACCCCTATATTTTTTCACATTTCAAGGACGTGATAACTGTGAACCTTGCTGAACTTAAGCTTGATTTTGAATTTTGCAGTGAAAGTGAAAAAAGCTTGCCCGTAATAATTGTTGCGGCTGGTAATTCCACACGTATGCAGGGTATAAATAAGCAATTTTTAACCTTGGGAGGTATTCCCGTAATTTCAAAAACCATGCTTGCCTTTGAAAACAGCAGCCTTATCAGCCGCATTATTCTTGTGGCAAAGGAGTCCGATATACCCCGTCTTCAGCTTTTGGCGGAAAAATATTCCGTTTCAAAGCTTACCGACATTGTTGTGGGTGGCGAAAACCGCCAGCAATCGGCGCAAAACGGACTTTCCCGCCTGACAGAGGACGAAAAAAAGGTGCTTATACATGACGGCGCCCGACCTTTTGTAAACAATATAATTATTGAAAATGTTTGCACCGCTCTTGAGGAATTTCCGGCCGTTACCTGCGGTGTTAAGCTAAAGGATACCATAAAACAGATTAATTCTGACGGCACGGTAGCAAAAACCCTAAAACGGGACGAGCTTTTTTCGGTTCAAACTCCGCAGGGCGTTTGGGCAAACGAATACAGAGAGGCTCTTGCGCGTTTTGGCGACCTTTCTGCTTTCACTGATGATACCTCAATTATGGAGGCGGCGGGACACACCGTCAAATGCGTTGAAGGAAGCTACCATAACATAAAAATAACCACCTCCGAGGATATTGCCGTAGCAGAAGGCTATATTTTAAGTGAGGAATAGCCAAAGCATTTAAAAAGGAGAACGATATGCGAATAGGTCACGGATACGATGTTCACCGCTTAACAGAAAACCGAAGACTAATTTTGGGCGGTGTTGAAATTCCCTTTACTTTAGGTCTTTTAGGCCATTCAGATGCAGATGTTTTGATTCACGCTGTGTGTGACGCTTTGCTGGGCGCCGCCGCTCTGGGTGACATCGGCAAGCATTTCCCCGATAACGACGATACCTTTAAAAACATTGACAGCCGCATTCTTTTAAGACATACGGTTTCTCTTTTAAAGGAGCAGGGCTATAAAATTGTAAATATTGATGCTACTGTGATTGCACAAAAGCCAAAGCTTTCCCCTTTTATAGACAGGATGCGTCAAAATATAGCAGATGACTGCGGCACTTCGCTTGACGCGATTAACGTGAAAGCTACCACCGAGGAAAATTTAGGCTTTACAGGCGAGCTTTTGGGTATAAGCGCCCATGCAGTTTGTACTATAGCAAAGGCTTAAGCAGAGGAGTAATATTTTTTGCCAATTCATCATAAAATTATAAAAAGAACTATTATGTAATGGATGTTGAGGGATTGGTATGCGTTTTTTTATTACACTTAGGAAGAGGCATTTGGCTATTTTTTTAGCTGTTATTATAATTGCTTTTCTAACCGTAGGACAAATTATTTCTGCCAAAGCCCGCGCTATTGACGGCTCAACCAATGCAATTAGGGTGGAATATATAAAAAGTCTTGGAATAGATCCCGATGACAGCGACG
>JAZQKT010000025.1:0-22887 GCA_045542295.1 Acutalibacteraceae bacterium | reverse complement strand
GTATAAATATATTGTAATCTGTTTTATAAAAAGAATCATGAGAAATTAAATTTTTAAATTAGCTTCTCTGTTTTTAGGGTAGCTGATTTTTTTACGCCCTTGTTATGGTTTACATAAATCCAGTAAAAATCCTATATTTTGTAGTTTAAGGAAATAAGACTACAAAATATAGCTGAAAAAATGGTGGCATATCTTGTCCGTTATTTTCATAGTATTATATAGACTATGAAAAGGGTGATGTGAATGCGCAAGGGAACGGTTTTAAGCTTCAAGGGCTTTGATAAAATTTTTGATTTTGTTTTAAAAAACCGCGTGTTTTTGGTTTTGACAGTGTTTTTTATTTTCGGTTTTTTACTTGGCGTTTTTAATGCAGAAAAAAACGAAACACTAAATGCTTTTAATACAAAAGTTTTAGAAGGTTTTATTGAGAGCAGAAGCGGTAAAAGCTTTTTGCAAATAGCAGTGAAATCTTTTTTAAACTCAATGCTTTTTATATTGTTTGGGTTTGCTTGCGGCAGCTCTGTTTTGGGACTCATTTTTGTCCCTTTTTGTACAGGCTTTAAAGGTTTTTTATACGGCGGTACGGCGGCGCTGCTTTATTCGCTTTATTCATTAAAAGGAATAGCCTTTTATACCGTTATAATTTTGCCGGCAGCAATAGTTTTCCTTTTCGGTTTTTTGTTTGTTATGCGTGAGTCCTTTGAGTTTTCTTTTTTGTTGACACGACTTACGCTTCCGCAAACTTTGCCCGTAAATATTTCTTTACAGTTCAGAAACTACTGTATAAAGTATCTTTTTGCCACTTTTATCATAGTATTTTCTGCCATTACTGATGCTTTACTTTGCGGAAATTTTTTAAATGTTTTTAGTTTAGAATAAATGTACAGATTAAGGAGGTGCAGTGTGAAGGATTATATAGATATATTCAAAGATTATCTCTTAACCGAGAAAAAGGCTTCTGTTAATACAATTGAATCTTATCTTCGTGATATTAATCAGTTTATTCATTACTGTACCTCTCTGGGTCTTAAGGATATGGCAACCGTAAAAAATGAGCAATTTAAAAAATATCTTGAATTTTTATCTGCTATCGGTAAATCGGATGCCACCAAATGCCGTATTGTTGCTTCTTTGAGGGGATATTACCGTGTGCTTATAAGCAAGGCTTATGCTACCGAAAACCCAATAGAGGGAATTAAGGTTAAAAAAGCCGAAAGAAAGCTTCCCGGTATTCTTGATTCAAATGAAATTGTTTTATTGCTTTCTCAACCGGATGCTTCGGATTATAAGGGAATAAGGGACAAGGCGATGCTTGAGCTCCTTTATGCTACCGGCATTAAAGTTTCAGAGCTGATTGATTTAAAGGTATCTGATATAAATTTGCAGATTGGTATTTTGCATTTAAGAAATGAGAAAAAGGAAAGAATTATTCCTATTTATCCTGCCGCAGTTAAAAGTATTGCGGATTATCTTGTTAATGTAAGACCTGCAATTGTACTTGAAGAGTCCGAGGACAAGCTTTTTACTAATATGACGGGTCAGCATATGTCCAGGCAGGGCTTTTGGAAAATTATCAAGCACTATGCCGAAACAGCGGGTATAAAAAAAGATATAACACCGCACACTTTGAGACATTCATTTGCGGCACATTTGCTTGAAAACGGTGCAAAGCTTTCCGACATTAAAGAAATGCTTGGGCACACAGATATTTCCTCTACACAAATATATGCACAGCTTATGAAAAGCAAATATACTGCAGCTTATCAAAAATTCCATCCGCTTGCAAAATAATTTGACCGCTCTATCTAAAAATAGGGCGGTTTTCGTTATTTTAGGTGTTGAATTAGTCTCCGAAATGTGGTATTATAGATTGAATAATAATTTATAATATAGTATTACTTTGTCTATATATCATTTTGGGGGAACATTTCTATGAGTGATAAACGTGCTATAGGCGTTTTTGATTCTGGACTTGGCGGATTAACGGTTGTAAAAGAGTTAAAGCTTCTTTTGCCGAATGAAAATATTGTTTATTTTGGCGATACGGGTCGTGTGCCTTATGGAACACGAAGCCGTGAAACTATTAGAAAATATGCGGCGCAGGATGAAAGGTTTTTGCTTACGCACAATGTAAAGGCAATTATCGCCGCTTGCGGTACCGTTTCCTCTGTGGCATCTGATTTGGCAAGTGATTTGCCTGTGCCTTATTTTGAGGTTGTTTCTCACGCGGCAAAGGCTGCTGTTATGAAAACAAAAAATAAAAAAATCGGCGTTATCGGTACAACAGCAACAATAAACAGCGGTCAACACAAAAAGCAGATTAAAGCGCTTATGCCTGAAGCGGAGGTTAGTGTTGCCGGTTGTCCAATGTTTGTGCCGTTGGTTGAAGAGGGTTGGTATAGCGCAGATGACGTTGTGGTTACCGAAACGGTAAAGCGTTATCTAAAGCCGTTAATTGAGGCCGGCGTTGATACCATAATTTTGGGATGTACACATTATCCTGTTTTGAGTGAAGCTATTATCCGTGTAGTTGGTGAGGATGTCACACTTATAAATGCAGGTGTTGCCACCTCTGAAGCAGTTAAAGCATATTTAGAGGAAAACGAAATGCTGAATGTTGATGACGAATCATCAAATACTGAATTTTTTGTCAGTGATAAGCCGGATTCGTTTATAAAAATTGCTTCGGTTTTACTTGAGGATAAAATCGATGAGGGAAAGGTTGAACAGGTGAATATCAGCAGTTTATGATTAAGGATGTAATAATTGATATAAAAGGTATACAAGGGATTGACGATAATACCGATACCATTGAATTTACAACAGACGGTAGGTTTGGCATTAAAGACGGTGAGTATTATATTTCTTATGAAGAAGGCCAGCTCTATGATGTGAGCTCTGACTGTGTAAAAACAAAGCTTTTTATCAAGGAAAACGATACAGTTCTTTTACAGCGCAGCGGTGCTTTAAAAAGCAAGATGCTAATCGAAAAGGGCAAACGTAATACTTGTTTTTACAGTACGGTTGCAGGGGATTTGGTAATCGGTATTTTCGGCGAAGGTCTAAATTATAATTTAACACCCGAGGGCGGAAGCATTGAATTAAAATATACAATTGATTCTGATTTACGTGTTATTAGTCGCAACAGTGTTAATATTTCTATCAGAGAGGTAAAGTAAAATGTCAGTATTGGTAACAAAAGCAAAGGAACAAATTAAAAATATAATTATAGCCGCCGCAAATAAGGCTATGGATGATGGTATTCTTGAAAAAGCGGAGCTTTCTGCATTTAATGTTGAGGTGCCCGCTAACAGAGAACACGGTGACTATGCTGTCAATGCCGCAATGGTTTGGGCAAGAGCATTTCGCAAAGCTCCGCGTCAAATTGCAGAGATTATAATTTCAAATTGCAGCTTTGAGGGCAGTTATATTAAGTCTTGCGAAATTGCAGGCCCGGGTTTTATAAATCTTTTCCTTAATGACAGCTATTATGCTGATATTATTGCCGATGTTGAGGCAAAAGGTGAAAATTACGGTAAGAGCAATTACGGTGAGGGTAAGAAAATACTTGTTGAGTTTGTTTCGGCAAACCCAACCGGACCTATGCATATCGGAAATGCCCGAGGTGGAGCTTTGGGTGATTGCCTTGCGGCAGTGCTTTCTGCGGCCGGCTATTATACCGAGCGCGAATTTTATATAAATGATGCAGGTAACCAGATAAATAAATTTGGTTTATCGCTTGATTTAAGGTATTTACAGCTCTATAAGGATGGCATTGAAATGCCTGAGGATTCATACCACGGTGAAGATATTGTGGCTCATGCAAAGGCTTTTGCGGAAATTCACGGTGATAGCTTTGTTACAAAGTCCGAAGAAGAACGCAGAAAAGCTTTGGTGGAATTTGCACTTCCCAAAAATATTGCAGGTCTTGAAAGTGACCTCGGTAAATACCGCATTAAGTATGATACTTGGTTTAAAGAAAGTACACTTCACAACAATGGTGAAACAAAGCGTATTATTGAGCTTCTTAAGGAAAGCGGTTACACCTATGAATTAGAGGGTGCGCTTTGGTTTAAAGCAACAGAATTTGGTTGCGATAAGGATTTTGTGTTGGTTCGTGCAAACGGTGTGCCCACCTATGTAGTGCCGGATATTGCATACCATTATAACAAGCTTGTGACACGTGGCTTTGATAAAGCAATTGATATTTTGGGTGCTGACCATCACGGTTATGTGCCGAGACTTAAAGGTGCTTTAACTGCGCTTGGTGTAGATGCCCAACGACTTGATGTTGTGCTTATGCAAATGGTTCGTCTTGTGCGTGACGGTGAGGTTATTAAGGCTTCCAAGCGTTCGGGTAAAGCTATAACTCTTGTTACACTGCTTGACGAAGTGCCGATTGATGCCGCAAGATTTTTCTTTAATCTTCGCGAGCCAAACAGTCATTTTGATTTTGACCTTGATTTGGCTGTTAATCAGTCCAACAGCAATCCTGTTTACTATGTACAGTATGCTTATGCCAGAATTTGCAGTATTATAAGAAACCTTTCGGCAGAGGGAATTAATAAGCGTGCTGTTACTACAGCGGAGCTTGCAAAATTAACAGCAGCTGAAGAACGTGAGTTGATTCTTCATATTGCGGCTTTGACCGATGAAATTATAATTTCCGCTAAAGCCTATGACCCGGCAAGGATTACTCATTATGTTGAGGAGCTTGCAACAAAGTTCCATAAATTCTATGCCGCTTGCCGTGTTAAGGTTGAGGATGAGGCTCTTATGCAGGCAAGACTTGCACTTTGCAGTGCAACTGCTGTTGTAATTAAAAATGTTCTCACTTTAATGAAGATTGACGCACCCGAAAAGATGTAAATAGAAAGGTTGTTTGATTTAATATGGAAAATAATAACCTTAATCTTACTATGATTATGGACCTATATGAGCTTACTATGTCAAACGGTGTGTTTGACGGTGAGCTTAAGGATACCGTCACCTATTTCGATATGTTTTTCCGCCGTGTTCCCGATAAGGGCGGCTATGCAATAATGGCAGGCCTTGAACAGCTTATTGAATATATGAACAATCTCAAATTTACCGATGAGGATATTGAGTATATTAAAGGCTTAAACCTTTTTAGAGAAGAATTTATTGATTATCTGCGTAATTTTGAGTTTACTTGCGATGTCTGGGCAGTTCCCGAGGGTACGGTTATTTTTCCGCAAGAGCCGATTGTTACAGTTAAAGGACCTATTATTCAGTGTTTAATGGTTGAAACCATGCTACTTCTGACGATTAACCATCAGTCACTTATCGCAACAAAGGCTAACCGAATTGTGCGTGCCGCTGACGGACGTGCTGTAATGGAATTTGGTGCAAGAAGAGCTCACGGCTACGGTGCCGCTTATTACGGTGCCAGAGCCGCTATTATAGGCGGTTGTACAGGCACTTCTTGTATGCTTACATCTAAAGATTTCGGTGTTCCTGCTTCGGGCACAATGGCTCATAGCTGGGTTCAGCTTTTTCCCGATGAATATACCGCATTCAAGACATACGCTACCGAGTATCCGGATAGCTGTCTTTTGCTTGTGGATACTTATAATGTTTTAAAGTCGGGTATTCCAAATGCTATTAAGGTTTTTGATGAGGTTTTAAAACCGCTCGGCAAAAGACCAAAGGGCATAAGAATTGATAGCGGTGACATTACTTATATTTCTAAAAAAGCCCGTAAAATGCTTGATGATGCAGGTTATCCCGATTGTAAAATCTGTGTTTCCAATTCGTTGGATGAGTATCTTATTCGTGATATGATTTTCCAAGGCGCTAAGGTTGACAGCTACGGAGTGGGTGAGCGCCTTATTACAGCTTCAAGCGAAGCTGTTTTTGGCGGAGTTTATAAGCTTGCCGCTGTTGAAAAGAATGGCGAAATTATACCTAAAATTAAGATTAGTGAGAATACCGCAAAAGTAACACTTCCGGGCGTTAAAATCCCGTGGAGACTTTATGACCGTGAAAGCGGAAAGGCAATTGCCGATGTTATCACTTTGGGTTACGAAAAAATTGACAGCAGTGAGCCTTATGAGATTTTTGACCCTGTTCATACCTGGAAACGCAAGGTTGTGACCAACTTTATTGCTAAAAAGCTTCAGGTTAAGATTTTTGAGGGTGGAAAGCAGGTTTATGAAAACCCCACTGTTTCAGAAATTTCAAAGTACAGAGCCCAACAGGTGGACTCACTTTGGGATGAGGTTACACGCTTTGAAAATCCGCATGCGTATTATGTGGATTTATCGGAGGACCTTTGGAATTTAAGAGATTCGCTTTTGAAAAAGCTTAACAAGTAAAAATTAGGAGTAAAAAAATGAAAAAAGTTTTAGTTGCTTTATTGTGTTTGGTTTTCCTTTTTGCTTTTGTTGGTTGTAAAAAGGATAAAACGGTTAAGCCGGAAAATTCAATTGACCTTAAATATCATGCTGATTTGGGTGAGATGCCCGAGTGTAATTATGCTTTAGGTCAGGATGTTGAACAGCTGAACCAAGAGCTTGAAGAAATTTACAATACCGTTGAAGAATCTGTTTACAATGTTGTTGAAGGAGAAAAAACCGTTAAGATTGATAGCGGTAATTTCCAGTATTATTACTATAAGGATAAGGTGGAAAAAGGAATTTCTTATATTGTGAGCTTTGAAAAGGCTTACGGTTTTGAAATCGGCACTTTAAGCCTTGAAATAAAAAATGCTTTACCCGGTTTTAGCTTTACCGAAGAAAAGTTAGATGATGATAACGGTTTCTTTGTGTTAGGTGCAACCGAGGGTGAGGTATACAAATACAGCTTCGAAAAGAATACAGTATCATTTGTTTTTGTTGATGATGCTTTGTATGCTACTGCTATTTACACTACTGATGATTGGGAGTAAAAAAGATTGTTTAATGTTAACGAGACTGCGGTAAATATGCCGCTTTTGGCCCTTAGGGGCTTGGTTGTCTTTCCTAAAACCGTTGCTTCTTTTGATGTTGCAAGAAAAAAATCTGCTAATGCGCTTAAAGCTGCGATGGATTCTAACCGCTTGCTTTTTGTGGTGACACAAAAAGAATTTTATGCCGAAGAGCCTGCACGCAGTGACCTTTATGATATTGGCTGTGTGGTTAAGGTAAAGCAGGTTTTAAAAGTTTCTGATAATCTTGTGAAGGTGCTTGTGGAGGGTATCTGCCGTGCCGAATACAAAAACTTTAAGAGTGGTATTAATTATTACACTGCCGATGTTTTTCAGTGCTTGGAGAATACAACCTCAAACCGTGAGGTATATAAGGAAACTTTATTAAGACGTATTAAAACTCAATTTCATTAATATGCCGCAATTCTAAAAGGAGTTGCGCCCGATGTTTTGATGACGGTTGACAATGCAACTGATGTAGGCTATATTTCTGATTTTATTGCTTTTAATATTCCTGCTCCTTTTGACGATAAGCAGTATATTTTGGAGCAAATTTCCCCTGTAAATCGTGCAAAGATTTTGTATGAGCTTCTTGTAAAAGAGCGTGAAATAGGGGAGATTGATAAAAAAATCAGCGAAAAAACACGTGCGGCTATTGATGAGAATCAGCGTGAATATTATCTTCGTGAGCAAATTAGAGTAATCAGCAGCGAGCTTTACGGTGATGAAGCTGCCGATGAAATTAATGATTATTACAGCAAAATTGAAAATTTGAGTGCTGATGACAGTGTTAAGCAAAATCTTGCACGTCACGTTGCAAAGCTTTCAAAAATGCCGCAAGGCTCACACGAGGGTACAGTTGAACGCGGTTATTTAGACACCTGTCTTGAGCTTCCGTGGAATGCCTTTTCCACAGTAACTGCCGATATTAAGCGCGCAGCAAAAATACTTGACCGTGATATTTACGGTATGAAAAAGGTTAAAGAGCGCATTTTAGAGCTTTTGTCGGTCTATGTTTTAAATCCCGATGTTAAGGGACAGATTATATGTCTTGTAGGCCCTCCCGCTGTCGGTAAAACCTCAATTGGTAAGACAATTGCCGAATGTATGGGAAGGCGTTTTGCAAGAATTTCTCTCGGCGGTGTTCACGATGAAGCCGAAATCAGAGGACACCGTAAAACCTATATTGGTGCTATGCCGGGCAAAATTATTAACGCAATTAAGCAGGCGGGAAGCGGTAATCCCTTGATTTTGCTTGATGAAATTGATAAATTAGGCAGTGATTACAAGGGTGATCCTGCTTCTGCATTATTGGAGGTTTTAGACCCCGAGCAAAACAGCACCTTTGTTGATCATTTTGTTGAAATGCCCTTTGATTTGAGTCGTACAGTTTTTATTGCAACTGCTAATAATATGAGTACAATTCCTGCTCCTTTGCTTGACCGTATGGAGGTTATTGAGCTTTCAAGCTACACAAGAGAAGAAAAGTTCAATATTGCTAAAAAGCATTTAACGGCTAAACAGCTTGAACGTCACGGAATAGCTAAAAATCAGCTTAAGATTACCGATAGCGCAATCTATTCACTCATTGATTTTTATACACGTGAAGCAGGTGTTCGTAAGCTTGAAAGAAGTATCGCATCACTTTGCCGTAAATCTGCTAAAATTTTAGCATCAGGTGAGGCTGAACGTGTCACGGTTAGGGATAGTGACGTTGTAAAAATGTTGGGTCGTCACCGCTATAAGCCCGAGGTTATTCTTGCCAATAACGAGGTAGGTATTATTAACGGCCTTGCTTGGACATCTGTTGGCGGTGAGATAATGCAGCTTGAAATCGCAACAATGCCGGGTACGGGTAAAATTGAGCTTACAGGCTCTTTGGGTGACGTTATGAAGGAATCCGCGAGGGCTGCAGTGAGCTTTGTTAGGGCAAATGCCTCTAAATACGGCATTGATGCTGAATTTTATAAGAATACCGATATTCATATTCATGCAACCGAAGCGGCAGTTCCTAAAGACGGTCCGTCTGCAGGCGTTACCATAACCACAGGGCTAATTTCTGCACTCACCAATAAACCGATAGCACGCGACGTTGCTATGACGGGTGAGGTTACTATAAGAGGCAGAGTCTTGCCTATCGGCGGATTAAAGGAAAAATCTATGGCGGCATATACCGGTGGAGTAAAAACCGTATTTATTCCCAAAGAGAATATTCCCGATTTAGAAGATGTTGATGAGAGGGTAAAGGAAAATATCGAGTTTGTGCCGGTTAGCTTTGTAGATGAAATAATTTCAAGAGCAATTATTGCTGATTCAATAGATAATTCTGCAGATGAATGGGATTTCAGAAACAAAATCCCCAAAATTAACCGCAGACCGTCCCTTAGAACATAGTAAAGACATATTAATAGGAGGAAACATGAACTTTAATAATGCACAGTTTGAAAAGGCATTTGCAAAGCTTGACCAGTTAGATACTTCCGATTTACCTGAAATTTGCTTTAGCGGCAGGTCAAACGTTGGTAAATCTTCGCTAATTAATAAGATTTTAGGCAGAAAAGCAATTGCAAGAGTCAGCTCAAAGCCGGGAAAAACAATTACAATCAATTTTTATAAGGTTGATAAGGTAAGACTTGTTGATCTTCCCGGTTATGGTTATGCAAAGGTCTCTTTTGCCGAAAAAGAGCGCTGGGCAGAGCTTATGGAGGGCTATTTCGGTACTGACCGTAATATAAAAATGGTTTTTCAGCTGATTGATATGCGTCATCCCGCAACGGACTTTGACCTTTCAATGCTTGATTTTTTAAGTCAAAATCATATTCCTTTTACCGTAATTCTTACAAAATCGGATAAGCTAAATAAAACCGAGACCGAAAAGCGGTTAAGCCTAATCAAGGAAGAATTGGGCGATTTTGCAAAGATGACCGAAATAATACCCTTTTCAATTCAGAACTCACAAGGCGTTGAGCGTGTAAGGGAAATAATTTCCTTGTGTGAGGGCATTTAATTGGTTGACTTTTATTAATTAAAGTGGTATACTGGATTTATTAAAGGCTATGATAAAGAGAAGTAGCAATAGTCACCTTGTTTAGAGAGCTGTGGTTGGTGGAAGCACGGTCAAGGTCTTTTGTGAATAACACTTTGGAGCTGCAAGCTGAAAAGCGTTTGCTTAGTAGGTGCGCCGTAGGAATGCGTTAAATCTTTTGAGGGGACTGCGCTTTTTGTGCAGTAAATTAGGTGGCACCGCGAATTATGCGTCTATTCGTCCTAATATTTGGGATGAATGGGCGCTTTAAATTTGATTGGAGATTTTTTATGAAGCACATTGATATTATTGAAATTTTTGAAAACAAAGATTTTTTGGGCAAAAAGGTTACTGTTTGCGGATGGGTTAGAACCTCAAGAGACTCTAAAAATATGGCTTTTATTGAGCTTAATGACGGCACTTCTTTTAAACATTTACAGATTGTTATAGATAAAGCGGTTCTTATCAATATTTCCGATTTTATGAAGCTTGGTACCTCTCTTAAGGTTGAAGGTGAGGTTGTTAAATCTGCCGTTGCTGTTGATTCAGTTGAAATTAATGCAGAAAGCATTGAGGTTTTGGGTGAGTGTCCGCCCGAATATCCATTGCAGAAAAAGCGTCACACACTTGAATATTTAAGAACGATTCCACACTTGAGAGTCCGCACCAATACATTCAACGCGGTTTTCAGAGTTCGTTCCGTAGTTTCAAATGCGGTTCACGAATTTTTCCAAAACAGACGCTTTGTATATGTTCACACACCTCTAATCACAGCAAGTGACTGTGAGGGTGCAGGTGAAATGTTCAAGGTTACAACCATAGGCTACAGCAACGATTATAAATCGGAAGAGGATTATAACGCTGATGATTTCTTTGGCAGACGTGCGGCTTTAAGTGTTTCGGGTCAGCTTGAGGGCGAGGTTGCGGCAATGGCTTTGGGTAAGATATACACCTTCGGCCCGTCTTTCCGCGCAGAAAAGAGTAATACACCTCGTCATGTTGCAGAATTTTGGCACGTTGAGCCCGAGGTTGCCTTTGCAGAGCTTCCTGATATTATTGAGATTGCAGAGGATATGATTAAGTACATTATTAATGCGGTTTTGGAAAAATGTCCCAACGAGCTTAAGTTTTTTGATGCACATTTTGAAAAAGGTTTAATTGAAAAGCTTGAGAGTGTTGTGAAAAACGATTTTGCAATTATGACCTATACCGAAGCTATTGATGCCTTGTTAAAATCGGGTGAAAAGTTCCAGTATCCTGTTGAATGGGGCTGTGACCTTATGACCGAGCACGAGAGATATATTTCTGAAGTTATTTGCAAAAAACCTGTTTTCCTTACGAATTACCCTAAAGAAATTAAGTCGTTTTATATGAAGCAAAATCCTGACGGTAAGACGGTTGCCGCTACCGACCTTTTAGTGCCGGGTGTTGGTGAAATTATTGGTTGCAGTGAGCGTGAAGCAGATTTGGATAAGCTTTTAGAGGCAATGAAGGCAAGGGAAATGTCCATTGAAGATTATGAGCATTATATTGCTTTGCGTCGTTTTGGTTCTGTGCCACACAGTGGCTTTGGCTTGGGACTGGAAAGAATGATCATGTATGTTACAGGTGTTCAGAACATTCGTGATGTCATTCTTTACCCAAGAACAGTAGGCAGTATTTATTAATAGGTGATATTATGAAAAAATATGTACCCTTGCTTAATGAATTTGATACTCAAAGTGCTATTGCGCTGGTTAAAGATAAATTTGCAAGTGAGCTTTGTGACTGTCTTGATTTGTCCCGTGTTTCTGCGCCGCTTTTTGTAAAGCAGGGAAGTGGCATTAATGATGATCTTAACGGTGTGGAGCGTCCTGTTTCCTTTGATATACTCGAAACAGGCGAGATGGCAGAGGTTGTTCATAGTCTTGCAAAATGGAAACGAATGGCGCTTCTTAAATACGGTTTTCCGCTTCACACCGGCCTTTATACCGATATGAATGCTATTCGTCGTGATGAAACCTGTGATAATATCCATTCACTGTATGTTGACCAATGGGATTGGGAAAAGATCATTACCGCAGAAGACAGAACAGAAAACTATTTAAAGGCAACTGTACGTTGTATTTATGGTGCTGTTCTTCGAACTGCAAAAGCCGTTAGTGCAAAATTTTCTTGTATTGAATGTGATCTTCCAAATCAAATCAACTTTATAACGACGCAGGAGCTTGAAGATCGCTATCCCACACTTACCGCAAAAGAACGTGAATATGAAATCACAAAGGAGTGCGGTGCGGTTTTCATTATGAAAATCGGCGGAAAGCTTAAAAGCGGCAACAAACACGATGGCAGAGCGCCTGATTATGATGATTGGGAGCTTAACGGTGATATTATGGTTTATCACAAATCACTTGATATCGCTCTTGAAATTTCTTCAATGGGCATTAGAGTTGATAGAGAGAGTCTCATGAAGCAATTAAAGCTTGAAGGAAAAGAGGAGCGTATTAATTATGAGTTCCATAAGCTTTTACTTTCCGGGGCTTTACCGCTTACAATAGGCGGTGGTATTGGTCAATCACGACTATGTATGCTGCTTTTACATAAAGCTCATATAGGTGAGGTCCAGGTATCTATTTGGCCTGAAAAGGAAATCAATAAATGTAAGGCACAAGGAATTAGCTTATTATAATAATCTAATAAGGAGAAAAAATTAATGATAAAGCGATATTTAAAATTAATGCTGTTTTTGCTCTGTGATTTTATATCTGCGCTTCTCTCGGTATGCTTTTCGCTTTTATTATGCGGTGAATCCGCTTTCAATTTTGGTTCAACGTTAACACTGTTGGCATACACAGTTCTCCCTTTCACGGTTTTAATCGTTTTTTATCTGCTTAAAATCTATAATATTTTGTGGCGATATTCAAACATTGGGGAATTCATAAGGATCCCTGTTGCTTGTGTGGTTTCTACAGCAATTTTGATTGTAACACAAACTGCTATTTGTGATAATCATTTTGAACCGCCTGCTTATTTCTTAATTGTATTCATTATGATATGCATGGTAATTTCGCAGCGAACGTTAACAAGAAAAATTATTAACGAATCGGCAAAGTCTAAAAAATCGGTCGAAAATGATGATCCTGATGCGGTATCCGGCAATATTATGATAATCGGCGCCGGAAGTGCAGGTCAAATGATTATTAATGAAATGTACCGTAAAAAGGAATATATTAATTGTAAAATCAAATGCGTAATTGATGATGATTTTTATAAGCACGGTCAGTATATTTCGGGTGTAAAAATTATCGGCGGCAGAAATATGATTATTGAAGCAGCCCGGAAGTTTGATATTTCGCTTATTGTATTCGCAATTCCAAACTGCAAAAACAGTGAAAAATCGGCAATTTTAGATATTTGTCAAGAAACAGGCTGTAAATTAAGAATAATACCTTCTGTTTGTAAAATGTATAATTTGTCCGAGCTCACCCCAACCATTCGTAAGGTTGAGATTGAAGATTTACTTGGCAGAGACCCTATTGAAATTAATATGGGTGATGACCTAAATTATGTTGATAACAAGGTTGTTTTGGTAACCGGCGGCGGCGGTACAATAGGTTCAGAGCTTTGTCGTCAGATAGCGTACCATAATCCGAAAAGGCTTATTATTTTTGATATATATGAAAATAATGCCTATGAAATTCAACATGAGTTAACTCATAATTTCCCAAAACTTGATTTGGTTACACTTATAGGCTCTGTTCGAGATAGCAGCCGTATGGATTATATTTTCCGAACATATAAGCCGCAAATTATTTATCATGCAGCAGCTCACAAACACGTTCCCTTGATGGAGGATAGTCCTAATGAAAGCATTAAGAATAATGTTTTCGGAACTTTAAAAACCGCAGAATGCGCGGATAAATACGGGGCAGAAAAGTTTGTTTTAATCTCTACTGATAAGGCTGTTAATCCAACAAATATTATGGGTGCCAGCAAGCGTATCTGTGAGATGATTGTGCAATCTTTTAATAAAAGGTCCGATACAGATTTTGTTGCTGTTCGTTTTGGCAATGTTTTAGGCTCAAACGGCAGTGTTATTCCGCTGTTCAAAAAACAAATAAAAATGGGTGGCCCTGTGACGGTTACGGACCCTAATATTATTAGGTATTTTATGACTATACCCGAAGCGGTCTCCTTGGTTTTGAGAGCTGGCGCCAACGCAAAGGGCGGAGAAATTTTCGTGCTTGATATGGGCGAACCCGTAAGAATTCTTGATTTAGCTGAAAATCTTATTAAGTTATCGGGCTTTAAACCTTATGAAGATATTAAAATTGAATTTACAGGTTTAAGACCCGGCGAAAAGCTTTATGAAGAATTATTGATGTCCGAAGAGGGACTTGAGGCTACAGAAAACAGCTTAATTCATATTGGTAAACCCATAGAAATGGATGAAGATACCTTCATTGAAACGTTAGATAAAATGAAGGAAGCAATGTATGATGAGCGAAATGATATTAGAACGCTTGTAAAAAATATCGTTCCTACATACATCCCTGAAAATGCCCCGCATTCAAAGTATGATAGTGCAGTTTTTAAGGGCTAAAAACATTTTTGTAAATTTTAAAAAAAGTGTTGCATTTTATATGCTTTTGTGTTATTATTAATTGTACGTGAGTTAAGTACAATTGCTTGTACTGTGTGTTGGGAGGTGTCACGATGCCGAATATTAAATCTGCAAAGAAGCGTGTATTAGTTAGCAAAGCTAATTATGAACATAACAAGGCTTATCGTTCAGCTTTAAGAACCGCTGTTAAGAAGGCTGATGCTGCTATTGATGCCAAGTCTGAAGATATGGCAGCTGCTGTTAAGGCTGCTGTTAAGAAGATTGATCAAGCAGCTTCCAAGGGTATTATTCATAAGAATAATGCAGCAAACAAGAAGTCAGCTTTGGTTACTCGTTATAACAAGGCTAATGCTTAATTGAATTATGCTTAAAAAACGCCGGATACTTTTTGTATCAGGGCGTTTTTTTATTGGTATTTATTTGCGGATGAGCGTTTTACATCGCATGGGCGCTACTAGACTGCTTCATAATAATATCAAGTCATTTTTTGGCGGTATGTGTGAGAAAACAGGAACACTTTGGGAATATAAATTACCCGAAAAGAGTTTAGACCATGGATTTACCTCTTATGTGGCCACACTGATGTAAAAACTGACGGAACAGATGATATTGATTATATTAAAAAGGCTATGCAAAAAAATGCATAGCCTTTAGTGTTATTTAGAAAAGTCCTGTTATTTTACCGTCAGCGTCAATATCGATTCGCTCTGCGGCAGGTGATTTTGGAAGTCCCGGCATAGTCATTATATCACCGGTAAGAACAACAATAAAACCTGCACCTGCGGATATTTTAATGTTTCTGACAGTTACTGTAAAGTCTTCGGGCGCACCAAGCTTTGTTGGGTCATCGGAAAAGCTGTACTGTGTTTTTGCAACACAAATGGGACAATTTTCAAAGCCCATCTCTGCAAGCTTTTGAGCTTGCTTTTTAGCGTTTGGTGTAAGTACAACGCCGTTACCGCCGTAAACCTTTTTAACAACTGCTTCGATTTTCTCCTCAATAGAGCAGTCAAGTTCATAACTGAATGTAAAGTCGCCCTTTTCTTCCTCGCAAAGACGAACAACCTCACGCGCTAAATCTTCGCCGCCTTTACCGCCTTCAGCCCAAACATTCGAAAGAACAACATTAACAGCAAGTTCTTTACATTTTTCAATAATGAAATTAATTTCGTTGTCGGTATCGGTGGGGAAGCGATTTACAGCAACAACACAAGGGAGTTTATAAACATTTTTAATGTTAGAAACATGGCGAAGAAGGTTTGGAATACCTTTTTCAAGCGCGGTAAGATTTTCTTCACCTAATGCTTTTTTATCAAGACCGCCATGCATTTTAAGAGCGCGTACAGTTGCAACCATAACAACAGCAGATGGTGTTAGTCCTGCCATACGGCATTTAATATCAAGGAATTTTTCTGCACCAAGGTCAGCACCGAAGCCTGCTTCTGTAATTGCATAGTCTGCCAAGCGCATTGCCATTTTGGTGGCTGTAACGGAATTACAACCGTGTGCGATATTAGCAAAAGGACCGCCGTGAACGAGGGCAGGTGTACCCTCCAATGTCTGTACAAGATTAGGCTTTAAGGCATCCTTCAAAAGAGCTGCCATAGCGCCTGCGGCATTAAGTTGACCTGCAGTTACAGGCTCATCATTAAAGGTATAGCCCACAATAATACGAGATAGTCTTTCTTTTAGGTCGGTAATATCAGATGCCAAGCATAAAACAGCCATAATTTCGCTGGCAACCGTAATATCAAATCCATCCTCACGGGGAACACCGTTTACCTTACCGCCAAGACCGTCGGTCACAAAGCGAAGTTGACGGTCATTCATATCAACACAACGCTTCCAGGTGATACGGCGCACGTCAATTCCCAAAGCATTGCCTTGGTGGATGTGGTTATCAAGCATAGCGGCAAGCAAATTATTTGCCGCACCTATTGCGTGAAAGTCACCTGTGAAATGAAGATTGATATCCTCCATAGGAACTACTTGTGCATAACCGCCGCCTGCGGCACCGCCTTTAATACCGAAAACAGGGCCTAAAGACGGCTCACGCAAAGCTACACAAACATTTTTGCCGATTCTGTTAAGTCCGTCTGCAAGACCAATGGTAGTTGTGGTTTTACCTTCTCCTGCAGGTGTAGGAGTGATGGCGGTAACTAAAACTAATTTACCGTTTTTAGCGTTACCGTCTTTTAATAATGAAAGGTCGATTTTTGCTTTATATTTACCGTATTGCTCTAGATAATCTACGGGAATACCGGCTTTTTCTGCGATATCGGTAATCGGTTTCATTTCGCACTGCTGTGCAATCTCAATATCAGTTAAATAAGCCATTATAATTACTCCTTATTTAAAATATTTTACTGCAGATTTAAACATTTTTATATCATAATCACCGGGAACATTCTTATAAAGTCCTGCGCCCCAACGCTCACTGTGACCCATCTTACCAAACACACGTCCGTCAGGAGAGGTGATACCCTCAATAGCGTACATTGAATCATTGGGATTAAAGTGAACATCACTTGTGGCGTTACCGTTTAAATCAACATATTGGGTTGCAATCTGTCCGTTCTCGGCAAGCTTTTTAATCAGCTCTTCGCTTGCCAAAAATCTACCTTCACCGTGAGAAATCGGAACATTGTAAATATCACCAACATTAGTATCGCTGAGCCAAGGTGATTTATTTGATGCAATCCTTGTTCTTACAATTTTTGACTGGTGTCTACCAATGGTGTTGAAGGTGAGTGTAGGACAGTTTTCATCGGTATCAATTATCTTACCGTAAGGAACAAGGCCAAGCTTAATAAGTGCTTGGAAACCGTTACAGATACCGCACATAAGACCGTGTCGATATTCAAGTAAATCTGTAACCTGTTCCTTAAGAGCGGCATTACTGAAGAATGCTGTAATAAATTTACCACTACCGTCGGGCTCGTCACCGCCGGAGAAACCGCCAGGAACAAATATCATTTGTGTGTTCTTAACCTTTTGAGCAAAGGCTTCAACACTTTTGCTGATACCGTCAGCAGAAAGGTTATTAATTACAAAGATTTCGGGGTCGGCACCGGCATCACGCATAACCTTTGCACTATCAAATTCACAGTTAGTGCCGGGGAATACAGGGATAAGCACCTTGGGAGTTGCAACCTTAATTGCAGGAGCTACACGCTCTGTGGCAGTGAATGAGAAGTTTTCTACAGGAGACTTGCTGTCCTTAATGTTGCATTTATAAACGCTTTCAAGCTTATCCTCATAAATTCCGAGAAGCTTATTAAGGTCAACACTTTCGTCATTAAGGGTGATTTTGCCGTTATCGGTAACTGTACCCAACACAATGCCGTCATCAACATTCTCGGTAACTTCAAGAATAAAGCTTCCGTAATTGTAGGCAAATATAGACTTACTGCTCATATTTCTATCGAATTCAAAGCCCAAATTATTGCCGAAGCACATCTTCATTACGGCTTCACCAATACCGCCGAGACCCAAAGTATAACAAGCGGCAACCTTGCCCTCGCGCATAAGTCTTGTGACTGTAGCAAAGATTTTAAGCATCGAGTCAGTATTAGGAAGATTGGTGTCGTTGTCATAAACAGGGCTTAATAAAATTGCTTTATTACCTTTAGTTTTAAATTCGGGAGAAATAATGTTTTCAACCTTATTTGTGGTAACAGCAAAGGAAACAAGGGTAGGGGGAACGTCTAAATCTTCAAAGCTACCGCTCATTGAGTCTTTACCACCAATTGAGCCGATACCGTATTCGAGCTGTGCTTTAAATGCACCAAGCAGTGCGGATAAAGGCTTGCCCCAACGCTTGCCGTCCTTTCCGGGACGCTCAAAATACTCTTGGAAGGTGAGATAAACATCTTTGAATTCAGCACCCGTTGCAATAAGCTTTGAAACCGATTCAACAACAGCAAGGTAAGCGCCGTGATAGGGGCTTTTTTCGGTGATAAATGGGTTATAACCCCAAGCCATCAAAGAGCAATCATTTGTATGTTTCTTTTCAACCGAAATCTTTTGAACCATTGCTTGAATGGGAGTAAGCTGATTTTTGCCGCCAAAGGGCATAAGCACAGTTCCGGCACCTATAGTGGAGTCAAACTGCTCCGAAAGACCGCGCTTTGAACAGATGTTGAGGTCGCCGGCCAAGGCTTCCATATTCTCTGTAAAGCCACCCTCGATAATTTTACTATATTCCTCGGGTTTGTTTGGAGTAATGGTTATGTGCTTTTCAGCACCGTTTGAATTTAAGAATTCACGGCTGATATCTACAATTGTTTTTCCGTTCCAGGTCATCACAAGACGAGGCTCGGCTTTAATATCTGCAACCTTAACAGCCTGTAAATTTTCTTTGCTTGCAAGCTCCAAGAAACGATCAATGTTCTCTTTTTCGATAACAACAGCCATTCTTTCCTGTGACTCACTGATAGCAAGCTCTGTACCGTCAAGACCGTCATATTTTTTAGGAACTGCATTTAGGTCAATCAAAAGACCGTCAGCAAGCTCACCAATAGCAACCGATACACCGCCGGCACCAAAGTCATTACAACGCTTAATCATACGGCAGGCTTCATAGTTTCTGAAAAGTCTTTGAAGCTTTCTTTCTTCGGGTGCATTACCTTTTTGAACCTCTGCGCCGCAGGATTCGAGTGACTCCAATGTGTGAGATTTTGAAGAGCCGGTAGCACCGCCGCAACCGTCACGTCCAGTAGAGCCACCGAGAAGAATTACAACGTCACCGGGAGCAGGAACCTCACGACGAACGTTTTCTGCAGGTGTAGCCGCAATAACAGCACCGATTTCCATACGCTTTGCAGCATAACCGTCATGGTAAATTTCATCAACTATACCTGTTGCAAGACCGATTTGGTTACCGTAAGAGGAATAACCGTCAGCCGCAGTTGTAACAATTTTTCTTTGAGGCAATTTACCGGGCATTGTTTCTGCAACGCTTTTGAGTGGGTTTGCAGCACCGGTAACACGCATTGCGCCGTAGACATAGCTTCTACCTGAAAGCGGGTCACGGATAGCACCGCCAATACAGGTTGCCGCACCGCCAAATGGTTCAATTTCGGTAGGATGGTTATGGGTTTCGTTTTTAAAGAGCAAAAGCCAATCTTCGTCCTTACCGTCAACCTCAACCTTGATTTTAACCGTGCAAGCATTGATTTCTTCAGATTCATCAAGCTTGTCAAGCTTACCGTCCTTTTTAAGCTGACGAACAGCCAAGGTTGCAATGTCCATAAGGCAAATAGGCTTTGTTCTGCCTAAAGCCTTGCGAGTTGCAATATATTCATCATAAGCAGATTTTAACAGCTCGTCCTCAAAAACAACGTTATCAATGTTAGTAAGGAAGGTTGTGTGACGGCAATGGTCCGACCAATATGTATCAATCATTCTGATTTCGGTAATGGTTGGATTGCGGTTTTCAGATTTAAAATAATCTTGACAGAAGGCGATATCATCAGCATCCATTGCAAGACCGTATTGTTTTACAAAATCCTCAAGTCCCTTACGGTCCAAATCAATAAAACCGTCAAGTGTGGCAACAACGGTAGGAATATCATATTTTATTTCCAAGGTTTCGGGTTTTTCAAGTGATGCAATGCGCGCTTCAACAGGGTTTACAACATATTTTTTGATTTCAGCAAGCTCTGCCTCGGTTAAATCGCCTTCGAGAATATATATCTTTGCAGTTCTAACTCTGGGACGCTCGCCTTGAGAAATAATTTGGATACACTGTGCCGCAGAATCTGCACGCTGGTCAAACTGACCGGGTAAGAATTCTACTGCAAAAACAGTTGAATTATCTGCGTTTTGCAATTCATTACTTGTAATATCAAGCTGTGGCTCGGAAAAAACAGTACCAACAGCATAATCAAATAATTCCTTGTCAATATTATCAACATCGTAACGGTTTAGAATTCTGACATCCTTAACAGAATCAATCTGTAAAAGACCGTTTATATCCTTTAAAAGACCCATTGCCTCATGCGCCAGTTCTTTTTTCTTTTCAACATATATACGGTATACCATAAGTTACTCTCCTTTAATAGCTTTTAGTGCCTTTGCACCGATATCATTTCTGTAAAAAGCATTCTGGAAGCTTACAAGCTTTACATTTTCATAAGCCTTTTTAAGTGCGGTTTCAAGGTTATCGGCAGTATCCGTAACACCTAAAACGCGACCGCCTGCAGTTTTTAAAATTTCGTTTTCAAGCTTTGCGCCTGCAACATAAACCTTGTCTGCAACAGAATCGTCAATCTTAAGCTCAAAGCCACTGTCATATTTTTGGGGATAACCCTTTGAAGCCATAACAACACAAGCAGCGGCGCCGTCAGAAAACTTAACTTCGGTGTCTTTTAGAGTGCCGTTTGTACAAGCCTTCATAATTGTAAGTAAATCACTGCGAAGTAATGGAAGAACAACCTGTGTTTCAGGGTCACCGAAACGGCAGTTATATTCAATAACCTTTGGTCCCTTTTCTGTAAGCATAAGGCCAAAATATAAACATCCCTTGAAGCTTCTGCCTTCCTTATTCATTGCCTCAATTGTAGGCAAGAAAATAGTTTCCATACAAACATCAGCAATTTCCTTTGTATAATAGGGATTAGGTGCAACTGTACCCATACCACCTGTGTTAAGTCCCTTGTCACCGTCCAAAGCACGCTTGTGGTCCATTGAAGAAATCATAGGCTTTACGGTTTTACCGTCAGTAAAGGAAAGAACGGAAACCTCGGGTCCTGTTAAAAACTCTTCAATAACAATGTTGTTACCGCTTTCGCCAAAAATCTTGTCCTCCATCATAGAACGAACTGCATTTTTAGCGTCCTCTCTGGTTTCGGCAATAATAACACCCTTGCCAAGTGCCAAACCGTCAGCCTTGATAACCGTAGGAATGGGGGCTGTTTCGAGGTATTTAAGAGCATCCTCCGTATTTGAAAACACCTCATACTCTGCGGTGGGAATACCGTATTTCTTCATAAGATTTTTTGAAAAAACCTTACTGCCCTCGATTATAGCGGCTTTAGCTTCGGGACCAAAGCAGGGAATACCTGCCGCTGTGAGTGCATCAACAGCACCTAAAACAAGCGGGTCATCGGGTGCTACAACAGCATAATCAATTTTATTTTCTGTTGCAAATTTAACTTGAGCCTCAATATCTTTGGCGCCGATATCAACCAAAGTGGCATCATTTGCCATACCTCCGTTACCGGGGAGGGCAAAAATTTCAGTGATAGACTTATTTTCTTTTAATTTTTTGATTATGGCGTGCTCTCGTCCGCCGCCGCCTACAACCATTACCTTCATTTTATTGCTCCTTGAAATAAAAAATTTATACTTTTAAAAAGCACAGACACCTCCCTCAAAAGAGGGAGGTTAATTTTATAATATTAATATATGGGGAATTTCTCGCAAAGTTCTTGTACTTCTGCGGCAATTCTATCCTTATTACCCTCGAAATCGTCAACAACTTCACGAATCCAATGAGCAATTTTAACCATTTCTTTTTCCTTGAAACCGCGTGTTGTAACCGCTGGTGTACCAAGTCTTACACCGCTTGTGATAAACGGACTCTGTGGGTCGTTTGGTACAGTATTCTTATTTGCGGTAATATGAACCTCATCAAGTCTGTGCTCAAGCTCTTTACCTGTAATACCTTCTTTAACAAGCTTTAGAAGCATTAAGTGATTATCTGTACCGCCCGATACTAATTCAAAGCCCTCATCCGTAAGAGCCTTTGCCAAAGCGGCAGCATTTTTAACAACCTGTGCTTGATACTCTTTGTATTCATCCGTAAGGGCCTCACCTAAAGCAACAGCTTTTGCGGCAATAATATGCATTAAGGGGCCGCCTTGTGTGCCGGGGAATACTGCCTTGTCTATCTGCTTTGCAAGACTTTCCTTGCAAAGGATAAGACCACCGCGAGGACCTCTGAGAGTCTTATGAGTGGTAGTGGTAACAACATCTGCATAAGGAACAGGAGAAGGATGCTCACCCGCTGCAACAAGGCCTGCGATGTGTGCCATATCAACCATAAGATAAGCGCCTACTGCATCCGCAATCTCTCTGCAACGCTTAAAGTCTATTGTACGGGGATACGCGCTTGCACCTGCAAGGATAAGCTTGGGCTTATGTTCAAGCGCCAATTCATACATTGCGTCATAATCTATACGCTGGGTTTCTTTATTTAACCCGTAAGGAACGATGTTAAAGTATTTGCCGGAAATGTTTACCGGAGAACCGTGAGAAAGGTGACCGCCGTGAGCGAGACTCATAGAAAGAACAGTATCGCCGGGGTTAAGTAAAGCAAAAAACACA